>JAIOAV010000003.1:0-1411 GCA_019873665.1 Chloroflexota bacterium | reverse complement strand
AACTCGTCGGCGGAGAGGCCATAATTTTCCTCCGCGTTCGCCACTGCCGAGCGGATCAGCTTAGAGATAGGATCGGCTGCGCCCTTGGACACAAAGCGGAGCGTTGAAAGAGCTTCCTGGGCCGGCATGCCCCGCACCATATCCGCGACCAATCGCGCCTTGCGCGGGGACATCATGATGTACTTGGCTACAGCTCTAACTTCCATCTCTATCCCCCTAGGCCCGCGCCGTCGTCTTTTTCTCGCGACCACCGTGGCCACGGAAATAGCGTGTGGGTGCGAATTCGCCAAGCTTGTGGCCCACCATGTTCTCGGTCACATAGATGGGAACATGCCGTCTGCCATCATGAACCGCGATCGTATGGCCGACCATCTGCGGAAAGATCGTAGATGCTCGCGACCAGGTCTTGATGACGCGCTTCTCCCCGAGCCGGTTCATGGCCTCAACTTTTTTCAGCAGCTTGGGGTCCACGTACGGCCCCTTTTTCAGCGATCTTGACATCCTCGCACAGCCTCCTCATCTACAGCCGACGGTACTCGGACCAACGACTAGATTACCTTTATGAGCGGCGACGAACGATGAACTTGTCCGTCGACTTGCGACGCCGCGTCTTGTAGCCCATGGTGGGCTTGCCCCAAGGCGTCTTGGGGGAAGGCATGCCCACAGGTGCTTTACCCTCACCGCCGCCATGTGGGTGATCACGCGGCGTCATGGCAGAGCCTCGCACATGGGGCCGGCGTCCCATCAATCGCTTCCGCCCGGCCCGCCCCAGCTTGACATTGCTGTGATCCACATTGCTAACCTGACCTATGGTAGCCATGCACTGCGTGTTGACTAGCCGCATCTCGCCGGACGGCAGCCGAACCGTGGCGTAGCTTCCCTCTTTGGCCATCAGTTGGGCTGAAGTGCCGGCGGATCGCGCCAGCTGTCCACCCCGCCCAGGCTGCAGTTCGATATTGTGCACGACGGTGCCCAATGGGATGTTCGCGAGCGGCAGGGCGTTGCCGGGGTGCACTTCAGCGTTCGCGCCGGCCATCACCTGGTCACCAACCTGCAAACCAAGGGGGGCAATAATATAGCGCTTCTCCCCATCGGGATAGGTTACCAGAGCAATGCGCGCAGTGCGGTTCGGGTCGTATTCGATGGATGAGACGCGACCCGGGACGCCGATCTTGTCCCGCTTGAAATCAATCACGCGGTATTTGCGTCGGGAGCCTCCGCCGCGATGTCGGATGGTGATCTTGCCGCGAAAGTTGCGTCCGGCATTCTTCTTGAGCGACACCAAAAGGCTGCGCTCCGGCACGGTCGTCGTGATCTCTTCAAATGAAGAAACGCTGCTTGCTCGCCGCCCGGGAGAGGTTGGCTTGTACACTTTGATGGCCATTGCGTAAACTCCCTTATCAAGTCGTCA
>JAIOAV010000002.1:79484-113744 GCA_019873665.1 Chloroflexota bacterium | reverse complement strand
ACGGTGGGCGCACGGGAGATCGAGGAGATCCAGGCCGGGCAGATCGTGATCATCAACGATCAGGGCATACAGCGCGTGCAAGGGATGCCAGCTGCCAAGCCGCACCTGTGCGTGTTCGAGTATATCTACTTTGCGCGCCCGGATAGCATCATGGACGGCGAGCTGATCCATGAGGTGCGTCAGGAGCTGGGTCGCGAGCTGGCGCGAGAGCACCCGGTAGAAGCCGACCTCGTCATTGCGGTGCCGGACTCGGCGACCGCTGCTGCCATTGGCTATGCGCAGGAATCCGGCATCCCCTTTGGCGAGGGATTGATCAAGAACCGTTACATCGGACGCACTTTCATCCAGCCTGACGATCGCCTGCGCAAGGCGGGCATCGCGCTCAAGTTCAATCCACTGCCACAGGTGCTGGAGCAGAAACGCATCATCGTGGTAGATGACTCGATCGTGCGCGGCAATACCAGCCGGCCCATCATTGACCTGCTGCGCCGCGCCGGCGCGCGCGAGATTCACATGCGCATCTCGTCACCACCGATTCGACACCCCTGCTTTATGGGGGTAGATATGGCCACCTACGACGAACTCATCGCGCACCGTCTCTCCGTCTCGGATATCCAGCGCAGGCTGGGCGCCGACTCGCTCGGCTATCTCAGCCTGGAAGGGATGGGCCGCGCTATCAGCCGCATGTCAAGCCGTTGCTGTCTGGCGTGCTTTACCGGAGAGTATCCTTTCGAGCAAAAGGCGGGCGGTTTCGTCTCGCGGGAGGAGGCGCGCCTATGCGAGTCCGCAAAAGAGGGGCAGACGCGGTGAAGGTGCTCGTTGTCGGCTCTGGCGGGCGGGAGCACGCTCTCGTCTGGGCGCTCCATCGGTCGCCGCTCGTGCGCGAGATTCATATTGCGCCGGGCAACGGCGGCACGGGTGATCTGGCACGAAACGTGCCAATTCCGGCGGAAGATGTCGCCGCGCTGACGGCGTATGCGGCGCAGGAGCGCTTTGATCTCGTGGTCATCGGCCCTGAAGTGCCGCTGGCGCTGGGGCTGACCGACGTGCTGCAAGCGCAGGGCCTGCGCGTGTTTGGCCCGACCGCCGCCGCGGCGCGCCTGGAGTCATCCAAAGCGTTCAGTAAGGATTTCATGCGCGCGCATGGCATTCCCACCGCGGACTATGCGGTGTTCAACTCGTATGACGCGGCCCTGCGTTACCTGGACACTCATCCTGCGCCGATCGTCATCAAAGCGGATGGTTTGGCTGCAGGCAAGGGCGCGATAGTGTGCCGATCCGATGCCGAGGCGCGCGCGGCTGTACAGCAGATGATGCGCGACCGTATCTTTGGCACGGCGGGAGATCGCGTCGTCATCGAGGAGTGCCTCACCGGACAGGAGGTGTCGGTGCTGGCGTTCGTGGACGGACGCCGCGTCGCGCCAATGGTGCTGGCGCAAGATCACAAGGCAGCCTACGACGGCGACCGTGGCCCCAACACCGGCGGCATGGGTTGCTATGCGCCAGCGCCCGTGCTTGATGCCGCGACGTTGCGGCGTGTGGTGGGCGAGGTGCTCCAGCCAGCGGTGGATGGGCTGAGAGAGTTGGGGACGCCCTACATTGGCGTGCTTTATGCCGGGCTGATGGTATCGGGCGACGACTTTGCAGTGCTCGAGTTCAACTGCCGCTTCGGCGATCCGGAGACACAGGTCATCCTGCCGCTGTTGGAGACCGATCTCGTTGTGGTGATGAACGCCTGCATTGACGGACGTCTGGACAAGATCGAGATCACGTGGTCGTCACGCTCATGCGTGTGCGTGGTGATGGCGTCAGGTGGCTATCCGGGAAGCTACCAGCGTGGCTATGAGATCACAGGACTGGACGAGGCGGTGCAGTTGCCGGACACCATCATCTTTCACGCCGGAACCAAGCGACAGAATGGTCGTGTGCTGACCGCCGGGGGGCGCGTGCTCGGCGTAACTGCCTGCGCCGAGGATCTGAATGACGCCATCGCCCGCGCCTATGCCGCGGTGGCGCGGATCCAATGGCCGGGCGTGATGTACCGTCGTGATATCGGTGCTAAAGGGCTGGCAAGCGCCTAAGGAGAGGCCAAATGAGGAAAAAGAGCGCATATGCGGCAGCGGGCGTGGATATCGCCGCGGGGAACAGGGCGGTCGAGCTGATGCGCGATGCGGTCCGCTCCACGTATGGCCCAGAAGTGCTCTGGGGCATTGGCGCGTTCGGCGGGTTGTACGACGCGCAGCGTTTGCAGCAGATGCGCCATCCGGTGCTGGTTGGTTCCACCGATGGAGTCGGCACCAAGACGATGGTTGCGGCGGCGCTGGGCAGCTACGAGACGCTGGGCTGGGACATCGTCAATCACTGCGTCAACGACATTCTCGTGCAGGGCGCGGAACCGCTCTTTTTCCTTGACTATGTGGCAGCGCCGGTGTTGGACCCGCAGGTGGTGGCCGCGATCGTCGGCGGGATTGCGGCAGCGTGTCGCGTGGCGGGATGCGCCATCCTGGGCGGCGAGACGGCAGAAATGCCGGGCGTCTATGTCGCGGGTGAGCTAGACTTGGTAGGTACCATCGTCGGCGTCGTCGAGCGGGATGAGATCATTGACGGCTCTCATGTCGCGCCGGGCGATGTGCTGATTGGCATTCCCTCCAGTGGCCTGCACACTAATGGTTTTTCCCTGGTGCGATCCATCTTTCGCCCGGAGAGTTACAGCCAGTATGCCGAGATCCTGGGGCGACCTCTGGGGCAGGCGCTGGTGGAGCCGCACCGCTCATATCTACCGCACGTGCGCGCGATCCGGCGCGCTGTTGCCATCAAGGGGCTGGCGCATATCACCGGCGGCGGATTTGTGGATAATATCCCGCGCATCCTGCCGGACGACACGTGCGCCGTGGTGCGCCGCGACGCCTGGACTGTGCCGCCGCTGTTTCAGCTCATCGCGCGCGTCGGGCAAGTAGATCGCGACGAGATGTACCACGTCTTTAACATGGGGATTGGCATGGTCGTCGTCGTCGCCTCGGGCGACGTGGATGCCGCGCTGGCTGCTGCGGGCGATGGAGGCTGCGTCATCGGCGAGATCGTGGCGCGGCAAGGCGATGCCCGGGTGGTGCTAACATGAACCGGCTAGCTGTGTTGGCGTCGGGATATGGCTCTAACTTGCAGGCGATCATTGACGCCACGGAATCTGGGCGCTTGCCCGATACCCGGGTGGCAGTGGTTGTTTCCGATCGGCGTGAGGCGTATGCGCTGCAGCGCGCCGCCGCGCATGGCATACCGACCATCTACCACCCCTTCCTCCCCTACCGCCAGGCGGGGCGCTCGCGCGCCGACTATGACGCCGACCTGGCTGCCAAGCTCGCGCCGTATCGCGCCGATCTGGTGGTGCTAGCCGGCTGGATGCGCGTCCTGACCATGGCATTCCTCCGGCACTATCCGAATCGCATTCTCAACATCCATCCGGCGCTCCCGGGCGCGTTCCCCGGCACGCATGCCATCGAGCGCGCGTTCGAGGCCTTCCAGCGCGGTGAGATCTTCGAGACCGGCGTGATGGTGCATCTCGTGCCGGATGAGGGGGTGGATGTCGGGCCGGTGGTCGTGCAGCAGTCAGTGCCCATCTGCGCCGGCGATACCCTGGAGACGCTGGAGGTGCGCATCCACGCCGTCGAGCACGACTTGTACGTGCGCGCTATCGCGCGGGTGTTGGGGATTCCGACAGAAGAGATGCGCGCCTAGCCACATGAACAGGGTGCTAGACATCTTCCTCTTCCACTAGCACCCCGATCACGGGGCACCTAGCGAGCAAGTCATCGCCATGCGGTGCGGCGGCGAGTTCAGCCGTCAAATCCGCGCCAGCATGGTGCAGGACCTGATGCTGGCCATGCTGCCAGTGAAAGCTGTGCGTCGCATCATAAACTCGCCCACGGCAAGCAAACCACGCTGGCGCGCCATCGCGACCATGGCAAAGCGCCAACTCTTCTCTGGTGATCCTTCGCATGGGCTTCTCCTAAAGAGATTCTGGGGGACTCGCTGCGAGTCCCCCAGCCGGCAAGTTTGATCCTAGTGCAGGTACTTGCGCACGAATGGCGAGGTCTCGCCGGTGCGCAGGTAATGCCCAGAGGGGCCTTCGCCCAAGAACTCGGAGAACCACGACTCGTGCTCGATCTCCTCATTCAGTATGGACAGGGCCAGCTCGTATGTGCGGTGATCCTTGCCCGCGGTCATGTTGCAGATATGGGTGTAGCCACGCACGGCGCATCGCTCCGCTTCCACAAGCACGGTCAGCATCGCCTTGATATCCGTAGGATCCTTGGGCAATCTGGCCGGCGGACAAGCGGAAATGTCGTGGAACACCTTCATGTCTTCGGGCAGCTTGCCGCCTAGCTCATAGATGCGCGGCACCAGCGCTTCAAAGTGATTCCGATCCTCGATCCGCGCTGCCTCGGCGATTCCTTTGAGCCCCTCACCCTCAAGGCCGATCAGGTTCACCCGCAGAATCGTATAGTAGTAATAGGTCGTGAGCTCTGCAGCCGCGTTCTTGACCAACAACTCGACCAGTTGGTCCACATTGATGCCAGACTTTTCCACCATTTCTCGCGCTACTTTGGCCATCGTACACCTCCATACTTGACTCATGTCCCCTTTACCGATCCACAAGCCAGCCGCTGCCGCTATCTGCTCGCAAGCCACGCGATAGCGGGTCAATAACGGCCCTGCTGTGGCCTAGTCGTACCGCCTATCAGAAGCATGCGGGACTTGCGCCTGACACGCCGGACAAATACCGAAGAAATCCAGCCTATGGTTCAAGATCTGATAGCCGCTGTTGTGCGCTATCTCATCCGGCAACTCGGCCAGGCCAGCAAAGTCCACATCGGCGATGCTATGACATTTGACGCATATCAGGTGTGGATGCGGGCGTGGCCTGTTTCCGTCATAGCGCCGATGGTCATCGCCAAAGGCCAGCTCTAGCACCTCTCCGATCTCCTTGAGCAAATGCACGGTCTTGTAGACGGTCGCCAGGCTGACCATCGGAAATTCAGCTCGCACCCGCTCGTGTATCATCTCCACGCTGGGGTGGCCTTCGCTGGCTACCAGAATCCTGAGCACCGCCATGCGCTGCGGCGTCAGGCGGAAACCGCGTTCTCTAAGTCGCGCCACAAGCCATTCCAGACGATTTTGATTCTCTTTCACAACCATTTCTCTTATAGTAGATATTCTCTAATAATAACCTTTTTCTATTATATCATCGCTTTGCTGACCTGTCAAGTCAGACAATCTTTAAGATGGAATTGGGTTGGCTCACCAGCACAATGTGCCTATAATCCGCCTCGAGATATGGGATCGGGGGCTTTATCCGGGATCCCGCCAGCAGATCGAGGCTTCGGCAAAATCAAGGAGGCACACATGCCCGCTTGGGAAAGGCATTTGCAGGATCATCGCCAGGAATACGTCGCGCAGCTACTTGACCTATTGCGCATTCCCAGCATCTCCGCCTTGCCAGAGCATGCGGGAGATGTGCAGCGTGCAGCGGAGTGGGTCGCGCAGCGGCTGACGGCAGCAGGGCTGGAGGGTGCGCGTGCGATGTCCACCGGTGGACATCCTGTCGTTTATGGTGAGTGGTTGCATGCGCCGGGCAAGCCCACGGTCCTGATCTACGGCCACTTTGATGTCCAGCCCGTCGACCCGCTGGCGCTATGGACGACGCCGCCGTTCGAGCCGACGATTCGCGATGGGCGGGTCTATGCGCGCGGCGCGTCGGATGACAAGGGAAATCTCCTGCTGAGCATTATCGCAGTGGAAGCATTGCTGCAGACCGCGGACGCGCTGCCGGTGAATGTCAAATACCTGATCGAAGGCCAGGAGGAAATCGGCAGCCCGCAGCTCCCCGCGTTCGTCGCCGCACACAAGGAACTCCTCGCCTGCGATGTGATCCTCAATGCCGACAGCGGGCAGTTAAGCGAGACAGAGCCGACGCTTCTGGTGGGCCTGCGCGGCGTGTGCGCTATGGAGATTGATGTGTATGGCGCTAGGACTGACCTACACTCTGGCAGCTTTGGCGGCACGGTGGCCAATCCGTTGCACGCGCTGGCCGAGCTCCTGGCCTCACTGCACGCGCCGGATGGACGGATCACGGTGGATGGCTTCTACGACGATGTCGTTACCTTCGGGCCTGAGGAGAGGGCGCAGATCGCTGCTGTGCCATTCGATGAGGCGGCCTTCAAGTCGCAAGTGGGCGTGGAAGAGCTGTTTGGGGAGCCGGGCTATTCGCCGCTGGAGCGCATCTGGATCCGGCCCACGCTGGAGATCAATGGCATGTGGGGTGGCTTCACAGGGGAAGGGACCAAGACCGTCTTGCCGCAAGAAGCGCACGCCAAGATCAGTTGCCGCCTTGTCCCCAACCAGGACCCCGCCAGGATCCAGCAACTGCTGCAAGCGCATATCGCCAAGCATGTGCCCCACGGCGTAAAGGTCGTCGTCCGGCCCGGCATGGCGCTGGCCTATCCATACGAGGTGCCGTTAGATCACCCCGGCAACATTGCGGCGCGGGCGGTGCTGGCGGAGCTTTACGGCCGCGAGCCATACTACGGGCGAATGGGCGGGAGTGTGCCAGTGTGTGAGACGTTCCTACGGCGCCTGGGCGCATATACTATCGGTTTTGGCTTTGGCCTGTTGGATGAGCAAGTACACGCGCCGGACGAGTTCTTCCGCCTCGCCAGCTTTGAACGGGGGCAGGTGGCCTTTGCCAAGCTCTTGGAAAAGCTGGGGGAAGAAAAACCGGTCTAGCCCGACCTGCCGGGCGGCGACGCGTGTCTCCGAGGTCATCCAGCATCGGGCAAAGGGATGCCCGGCTCCGCCGGCTATGCGGCCATCGGTCTGGTTGGAGTAGAGCGGTCCATTGCGCTGCAGGTACACTCGCGTCCTGCAGGCGAGACTGCGCTTGCGCGAAAAGATCGCCGCGCCACGATTGACATTTCTGCTCTTTTGTGGCATCATGACAGCAGAAGCTCTGGATTCTGCCGTGCGATCTTGGCTGATGTTGCGGCCCGATGGGCGCTTCTGTGGGGGATCGCCGGCATTGACGCCGGAAGGGAGAGGAGGGAGCGGATGCGACAGATTGTCGGAGCTTTGCGATCCAGTTGGGAGGCCCTTCTCTTGCGCGAAGAGGCCTATGACGACTTGCGTGATGCAGCGAATCCAGTGATTAAGGGTCTGACCATCGTCGTTGTCGTCACCATCCTGGTATCGCTGGTTGCCATCATCGGACAGGCTCTGGTGTGGGCGACGACGCCGCCGCTGGCGGAAGTGCATGACGTTCTGCTGCACAACATCCGGCTCATGCCCTGGTATCAGGAGATGGCGCGCGACGCGCAGGCAGCGGACCTCTTTAGCCGCTGGTTCAGCCTTGGTTGGGATATCTTGGGCCCACTGGTGGGCTTGCCGAGTGTGGCAGGTGCGGCGATTGGCCTCATCACTCGCCCGGCCGGATTTATCGTTCTTTGGCTGATTTTGGGTGTTTCTGCCCATATCGTGGCGCGTATCCTGGGTGGCTCTGCCAGTTTGGCCCAAACCCTCGGCACCATCTCGCTGATGGTGGCTCCACAGCTCCTACGCCTTGTCCAGGTGTTGCCATATGTGCAGATCGGCTCAGTGCTCAGCGTCTGGACGCTGGTATGTAGCTATCTGGCAATCAAGAGAGCGCATCACCTTTCCTGGGCGCGCGCGTTTTGGACGATCCTCCTGGCACTCGTGTTGGTGGCGATCGTGGTGGCGACCCTTGTCGCGCTTCTGGTGCTGCTGGGTGTCGCGCTGGCTTCGCGTGGAGGGTAGAGATGAGCCTGCGATGGTTCTGGGACATCTTGGCGTTGCGAGACCGGGCATACGTGCGATTCAATGACTTGCCACATATTTTCGAGTGGGGCCTGCTGATCGTTCTGGTAGTTGCGTTACTGGTGGGCGCGGTAAATGGCTTGGTGGGTCTTATTGGCGACCTGCGTGCCGCACCCCAGGTCTTGGCGCGTCAGCAGGCCACGGACGCGGCGCTCGGTACCTTCGAGCGGTGGCAGAGCTACTTTCCACTCAGTCCTGACCTCCGTGAGCCAATTGTCAAGTATCTGGAGATCGGAATTGACATCAAGTATGATATCGCTGAACTCTCCACCCCATTCGTCAAGCCAGTCCGGGCTGTGTTTGGGGCCGCAGGGCATATCCTATCCACGCCCTTCTCTTTTCTCTCCGGCTGGATGGGCTACACCCTGTGGGTCCTGCTGGCGGCCAAGATTCTGGGCGGGCGAGCGCATCTGCAGAACATGCTGGGCATGACGGCGCTCCAGTTTCTCCCTTCCCTCCTGTTGGTGCTCCAGCCGATTCCCTACGTGGGACCGATCGTCAGCATTGTCGCCTTCGTCTGGGGGGTGCTGATCTACATCAAAGCCACCGCTGTGGCCAACGGCATGCTGACGTTGCGCGGCTTTCTGGCGGTTATCCTGCCACTGGTCGCGCTGATCGCCCTGATCCTGATCATCGTGCCGGTGGGGCTTTGGATTGTCATGCTGCGCACGTTCTGAGTTGCGGATGGAGCAGTGCGAGGCTCTTGTTGTTGCGCGGCTGGAGGCGATGCCTGGCGTCTGGCAGCTCTACCTGCGCGCCGCGTTTCTGGCGCGGGCAGCGCGGCCAGGGCAATTCGTCATGGCGTTGCGCGATAGGGGTTATGATCCGTACCTGCGATGCGCGGTGTCGCTGCACAAGATCGGCAGCGACACCGTCGCTTTACTGCTTGATGGAGCCACCACCGCATATGCGCCCTTGCTGGCGCGTGGGGTAGGGGAGACTATCAACCTTCTGGGACCACTGGGGCGCGGCTTTGTGGTTGCGCCGGGGACGCGAAACGTCCTCCTGGTGGCAGAGGAGATGGGGATCGCGCCTCTGGTGGCGCTGGGCGAGCAGAGCGTGGCAGCCGGTCACCGTGTGACCTTGCTGGCGGTGGCGGGGGCACGGGAGCGGCTTTATCCGACAGGGCTATTGCCTCGCGACGTGGAGTATCACGGGCTTTTGTCGGAAACGGCGGAGTTTGCGGCGCTCCTGCGGGACGGCCTGGCATGGGCTGACCAGGTCTGCGCGGCAGGTTCCCGGACGTTCTATCGTACCTTGCACGCCGCCTTGCAGGATGAGCCGGTGTGGGCGCGGCCGGGATTTGTGCAGGTTTGGCATGCACCCTCCGTCGCGTGCGGCTTTGGCATCTGTCGGGCGTGCGTCGTGGAAACCCGGCGAGGCGTCCGTCGGGCCTGCGCTGACGGCCCTGTTTTCGACCTCCTGGATCTCCTCGGCTGACGAAGTGACCGCCCGCTCTAGTCTCTGACCTCGTTGGCAGAGACGCTCTCCGCTCGCCCCAGCCTTGCTCTGACCATGCGCAATTGCATCTCGGCGATGCGCCCACCGTCCACGAGCTGGTTGCGGTGCTGCAGGGTCATCTCCAGCCACTTGGCCGCTTCGGCAAGCTCTCCCTTTTCCAACAGCAATTGACTCAAGCCGGCGGCGCTGACCACATCGCGCGGATTCCTGCGCAACGCCGCACGGTACGATGCTTCCAAATCGGTCTTGCCGAAGGGAAACCAGCCTTTCCGCACACGTCCGAACAGCTCGTTGGGATCATATCGCTCCGCTTTGTGTCGGATCAAGGCTCGCTCTCGCGGCACGATCATATCCAAAAGCCGTATGACCTTAAAGTCGAATTGGATGCCCTCCTTTTGCACCGCCTCGGTGGATATGCCCTCAAGGAGTGTCTCAAGGTCAATGGAGGCGGGGTTGTCGTTCTTCTCTCGGCTATCCTCCTCGGCTTTGGAAAGGCCCTCGAAAAAGACAGAAAGCTCATGCTGATCTCGATTTCGCGCTTCTGTCAACGCCAGCCGCTGGACGCGAAGCTCATCTCCAGGGCCGATGATGGCGTTGATATCTCCCTGCTTGTCGCCGTGGCGGATGGTCTGTAGCAGGAGCGGGTAGCCGCTCCTGTTCTGGATGTGGAAGACGTCATCCACGTAGGTGATGCGGATGTTCTTCTCGACCGCCTCTGGATTCGGGCCACCAGAGAGACAGACAGATTCCGCTTGTGGGTAAAAGACGTCCAGGATCTCCAGGAACTCGCCCGAGTATTCCTTGAGAACTCCGACATATTCGTAAACGTTATCACCCTCGGCTATCTCAGCGACGACCTTGGCGCCGACGTACTCCTCCAGCAAGGGATCATAGTTCGTCCCCACATAGCCAATGATGTTCTTGCCTAGCTTTTGCAGATAAGTCTCTTCTGCAGCCGAGATATAGCGGCTGGCAGGCTTTTTGGCCTGACCGGTGAGCAGCGGCATTGCCTCTGCCAATGAGTCGGTGGCTCGGCTGAAAAAGTTCCGAAGATGCCGGCCGAGGATGTGCCACGGACTGGGATGAAAGCTGCGGCGCAGATCGCGCTCGCGCTGCTTTCGCTTGTCGGGAGTGAGGTCGTCGGCGTAGCGGTAGATGCCGCGCAGATCCTTGTACTCGCTCTTGTAGAACACGTAACTGGTCTCGATGTGCGCGGTGTCCTGTACGTCAACCCGGTATTCCAACTCCATGCCAGTCGTCTGCAGATGCATGTTGCCCCAGATGATCTGCCCATTGGCCTTTTCCAGGGTAACATGATACGAGTCGAAATCTTTGAGGCAGCGATCCTTGACCGCGCTCCGCAAGTAGGAGCCGATCATTGCGCCTCCCACGACGATCAACAGGCTGACGATGAAGCTTGCGTCTATCATGCGTTTTGGCTCTCCGTACCTGTCCCCGCACTGACCGGCAAGGGTCAACTACTGCCCTTTGAGCTCCTTCAGCAGGTTCTCGGCAAGCGTGCGCCACTCGGCGCGGGGATTGAGCGACAGGAACTTGTTCAGCGCCTCGATGGCCTGCTGGGTTTTGCCCTGTAGCTTGTAGACATTGCCCAAGCCGAAATATGGCTCCGGCTGATTCGGGTTTATCTCGAGCGCTTTCTCGAACTGGGCAATGGCATCCTCCAGCTTGTTCTGTTGCACGTACACGCCACCCAGGTTATACAAGATCTCGGGGTCGTTCGGCTGCAATCTGAGCGCTTCCCGAAACTGCTGGGCCGCCTCTTCGAATCGGTTCTGCTCGTAATAGACTACACCGAGATTCGAATGGGCATCGGCGGAATTGGCGTCTAGACGTAACGCCTCCTTATATTCCTGTTCCGCCTCTTCCAGGCGATTCGCCTGCGTATATGCGTTCCCCAAGCGGAAGTGCGCCTCCACCGAGTTGGGATTCAGCTTGATCGCCGCCTCCAGCTCCGTGATGGCTTCTTGGATCTTTCCCTGTTCCAGAAAGAGACGGCCGTTTTGCAGATGTGTGGCGAAATCCTCCGAAGGCTCTGCAGATGGCGTCGGGCCGGTTGTACGACAGGCAAACGCCGCGCTCGACAGGAACAGGATCAGGGCTGTGCAGATGAAGATGCGGCTCTTGGACATATTGATCCTCCGATCAATGCTTGTACGACAGGAGCACCACTTGCGTCTCTTCGGGGAGCGCATCGCGGCTGGCCTTGAAGCTCTCCACCGGCTCTGTCTTTCCACTGCCCATTGCTTTCAGGAATTTCTCCACGCCGTCCAGTCCGAACTTCAGGTCGGGCGTGCGATAGTGCATGGGGATCACAACTTTGGGCTCAAGGAGAGCGACGACTTCGGCGGCTTCTGCGGCGCCAATGGTGGGCCCACCGCCGACCGGAATCAGGAGCACGTCAATGTCGGTCAGCTCCTCAACCTGGGACTGGGTTGGCACATGGCCGAGATCGCCCAGGTGACATACCGTCAGGTCATCGAACTCGATCCAATACATGGTATTCTTGCCGCGCTCTTTACCCTGTTGTTGATCATGGTAGGTGGAAAGCCCGGTTACAAAGACCCCGTTGATCTCGTATTCGCCAGGCCCCAGGATGACGTACGGTTTCCCTTTGATGGCCTGATAATTTGCGTGATCCCTGTGCGCGTGACTGACGGTTACGATATCGGCCCGTAGATTAGGCAGTGTGTAGCCGATATCATCGGAATAGGGATCGGTGACGATGGTTGCTTCCCGACTGCGCAACCGGAAACAGGCCTGACCGTACCAGAAGATCTCCACAGGCATATGCGGAACCCCTTTGCTCAGACTCGAACAATGCAGCAAAACCAGCTACATTATAGCCAAGACAAGTGGTAAGCACAAGGTTACCATCGATCGGGCAAATTGTCTTCGTTGCGTGATGAGACACAAACGAGCCCAGCTCTTTGCTGGAGGCAAAAATGATATCCTTGATAGCAAGAATAGGAACATTGGGGAGTTGAAAAATATGCGAGTCTATGGTATAATCTGTCATAAAGACCGTTCCCTGCTTTCCCTTCGTCCCGGGCCGTGTTCGCCATCGTCACGAGCAGTGGAAGGCACGTGATCGTTCTCGTCATACTAGTGGATCGCCGGCTTATCGGATCCCTAGGGCGATTGCCCTGTCAAGCTTGCTGCTGCCTTTGGGGGGAAGGGAAGAGCATGCCCGAACCGTTGACCGTATTGCTCGTAGAGAGTAAAGAAGAGGCTGCTTGCCCTCTTGCCGACCTTTTGGCTGCGCAGGGTTACCGTGTGCAGCGTGTGACCGCGCCGGAAGCGGCATCGGCCATCGTGTCTTCTGGTGAGCCGGATATCCTCATTGCCCCCAGCGACCTACCTGCCCCTGCGCTCGCCGCGCTCTGCCGCAGGGCGAGCGAGTTTGCCATTCCGGGCCTCGTCACTGTTCCCGCGGATTCGCTTGATGCTGTAACCGCAGCGATTCGGTTGGGCGCATATGATTGCCTTCCCATGTCGGCCCAGGGCACAGTCCCAGCGGAGATCGTGGTGGCCGCGCTACACCGTGCTGAGGCGAGCGTGATGCGCCGCCGCGCCGAAAGCGAAACCAATCTGCACAGCCGCCAGTTAGCCGCCCTTTATCGTGCCACACATGCCATGACCCTGAGTCTGGATCCATCGCAGGTGCTGACGACTATTCTGGTCGAGATTCAGCAACTTCTTCATGTGGATGGGGCTTCTGTACTGCTGTTGGACCCGATAAGCGGCGAGCTGGCGTTTCGCGCCACCAGCAAAGCTCCTGAGCTGTGCAGCCTTATCATCCCGCCAGATCAGGGGATGGCAAACTGGGTGGTGAAACACAGCCGCTCTTTGCTCGTGAATGATGTTAGCCAGGATCCCCGCTTCTACCCCGGCATTGACCAGCTCACAGGCTATACTACCCGAAGCTTGATGGCAGTGCCATTGTGTGTGTTGGGCAAGACGATCGGCGCCCTGGAAGTGGTGAACAAGGTAGACGGCGATTTCACGGAGCGTGATCTATTGCTGTTCGAATCGTTGGCGCTGCCTGCCGCAGCCGCCATCCGTAACGCCATGCTCTACCAAGACTTGCTGCACAATCACGGCTTGCTGCAGGCGGTGCTGGACTCGGTAGCCGATGGTATCGTGGTTGTTGACCCGGAGGGGATCATCCTCCTACATAATCCTGCCGCTGATCAGATCTTTGGTGTGCCCCTGAGCCGGGCGCGTGGCGCCAATATCCGCGATGCGCTCGCTCCCTATCTACGGCGTGTCAAGGTGCTCAGCCCCAAGGGAGCCAGTATCGAGGATTACGTGGATGCCATTACCAGCCGCTCTGGCGATGAACGCTTCACGATCGAGGTAAGCAATGGCGAGCTGCGGATTCTCGACGCCTTTGTCACCTCGATCCAGTACGCGGAAGAGGAGGGCGGAGCGCGTCTGCTGGTCTGGCATGACATCACGCAGGAGAAAGAAGTGGAGCGTTGGCGGGAGGAGCTTGGCCACATCATCGTGCACGATCTGCGCAATCCCCTCAGCCTGGCCCGCGTGGGTGTAGAGGCAACGCAGATGTTCTTGCCGCCGGATAGCGGCGAGGACGTTTTGCAGGGATTAGCTCTGGCGTTGCAGGGCATTGCGCAGCTAGAGCGGCGCACGGACATTCTCCTGGCTGTGAACCGCCTGGAAACAGATCGGCAGATGCTCAATGTGACGTCGCTGCGCCTGGAGGAGCTGATAGAGCGAGCGGCGGACTTTTCTAGCTTTGAGGCGCAGGAACGGCAGGTGCGCGTCATCATGGACGTGAAGGGGGATCTCCCCGCCGTCTATGGCGACGGGGAAGTGCTGGAATGGGTCTTGGGCGAGCTCTTGCACAATGCCATCAGGAACAGCCCTAGCAGCGAGACGGTGCGCATCTTGGCGCGAGCGGATGCAGGCGGTATCACGGTGGCCATCGAGGACCAGGGCATGCCGATCCCTGAGGGGCAGCGAGCGCACCTCTTTGAGAAGTTCTTCCGCACGCAGGCCTACGACGGCCGGCGCGGATCTGGCTTGCGTCTCTACTTCTGCCGGCTGGCTGTGGAGGCCCATGGCGGACAGATCGGCGTCGAATGTGAGCCGGAGCAGGGCTGCCGGTTTGTTATCCACCTGCCTCTCACGCCGCCCAAGCAGGGTTTGACAACTCGGGCGGTTGGGAGCAACATGGCCTGAGTCGGCCCAGGCGATGGCGCAGGAGCACATTGCATGCAACGGGAGGACAGGATGGATTCCGCATTGGTCAAACATCTCTACACCGAGATCGATCGTTGGCCTATCTATGACCCTCATACGCATATCCGGCCCCAGCACAGTACGGCGCGTAGCATCGCCGACATATTGAGCTATCATTATTACACTGAGCTTGTCAATGCGGCGGAGTATCAGCCACAGGAGTTTCCGCTGGATCAGCCACGTCGCTTCACGCAGGTGCTGCTGCAAAAGCTGCATCTGATCCGCAATACCGTGCAGTACGACTGGCTGATGGCGCTGTGTGAGACGCTTTATGGGATACCGCGTCAGGATTGGCGAGCAGAGAATGCGGACAGGATCTTTGATCGCGCACAAGGGACGATAGATGCACCGGACTATTGGCAGCAAGTCGTTGCCAAAGGCAACATCAAGCGCGTCTTTCTCACTAACTCGTACGATGACGATCTCACCGGAGTTGATACTCGGTTCTATACACCTTGCCTGCGCGTCGACCCATTCATGGAGTATGCTCTCAAGCCCGCCGAGTGGGACAAGCTAAGCGCCTTTGCCGGCGTTGATGCGCGCACGGTCTCTGGCTTTGGCCAGGCGCTGGACAAGGCATTCGCGCGTTTTGCAGAACTCAAGATGGCGTATGCCGCCCTGAGCACGCCGCCCAACCTGCAGACGCGGCCTGTCTCGGACGAGCAGGCGGCTGGCGTGCTGGACAAGGCGGTGGCTGGCGGGAATCTCAGCGAGGCGGACAAGGCGCTCTGGGCTGCTTACGGCATCAACCAGGTGGCTGACCGTTGCCGCAGATATCAGGTGCCGTTTCATCTGATGGTCGGGGTGAATCGCAGCGTGTATGAGCAAGGCGTGCCCAGCGGCACGGATTTGTTCGACGGGGTGAACTCGCTGCGCGGTTACGACTACTTGTTCAACCACTATCCGGATGTGCGCTTCCCCACGTCGGTGCTTGCCGATACCTCCGGCCTGGAGCTGACAGCCGCCGCTTGGATTCGCCACAATGTGTTCCCCTCCGGGCACTGGTGGTACTCGAATCAGCCCACCGATATCGCGCGGGAACTGGAGCGGCGGCTGAATGCGGTGCCATGGACCAAGTCCATTGGCTACTATTCTGATGCTTATTATCTGGAGTTTGTTTTTCCCAAGTTCCGGATGTACAAGTTTGAGCTGGCCAAGGCGCTAGCAACGCGGATCGAGGTCAGCCAGATTCATCCCAACATGTCGCCTCTTTCCGTAGATGGCGCGCTGGAACTGGCCCACGCGTTTCTCATCGGCAACCTGGAGAGGGTGCTGGGGCTGAAGCTGGCCGATTAGTGCCAGCCTTTGGCCGGAGTCTTGCCCACCCAAGAGGCGCGCTCGGAATCCCGGGCGTGCCTCTTCCGTGCCGACGAAAAGGACGGAACTTTTCCCCGCTTTTGACGTCTTCAGATAGAGCGCCGGGCGCGTATGGAGCTAACCTCTGCCCCCTATCATCCTACTGCAGGATAATGAGAATGGAACTGATCATTGCCGCCGCTTTGCTGGTCATCCTGGTGGGCACCAGACTGCTAGAGGAGCCTCACGAGCCGATCGTCATCGAGGACGCGAACTCGCCCTCTGGCCAACAATCAATAACGCATCCCACCGGATAGGATCATCCTTGCTTGCGCAACGCGATGGAGGATTCGGCGGGCAACGCCATCTGAGCCGCGGCCTCGATGGCTTTGAGAATGCTCACAGGGACAACACATGAGGTGTGCAACCTGTGTTTGGCGGCCAACGCCAGGATGCCCGTGTCCTTCTGGGCTTTGAAAAGCTCCTGAAGGGCGTCTATCTCCGTCAGTTCAGCCGCCAGGGCGCGCACCTGAGGGCAGTCACTCTCGATGCGCAGTTGCACTGTCATCCCGTCTGACGAATCCGCCTCCACCACCGTGTGCAGGTTGCAGATCCCCGCTTTGATCTCTGCTCTGATCATGTATCTTCCTCCCTGGGCTGTACCCGCGCGCATTATAGTCGAAACGCGCAGGTTGACAATAGGAGAAGTTCTGCTATAATGAGAATTGCACACGTGTGCACTGGTGGCGATTCGGGATGTAGGAGGACAGGATGCCTATATCAATCAAAGACATCGCCAAGGCAGCAGGTGTTTCCCACTCCACTGTCTCCCGCGCGCTTAGCGACAGCCCCCTCGTCAAAGAGGAGACAAAACGACGCGTGCAACAACTGGCTATGGAGATGGGATATTCGCCCAATGCGGCGGCGCGGAGCCTGGTGACCAAGCACAGCGGCACGCTTGGCCTGGTGGTGACCACGATCGCAGACCCCTTCATCGCCGAAGTCGTGCGTGGCATCGAGGAGATGGCTCTCGAACAGGGGTACAACGTCATCCTTGCCCAGTCCAACTCGGAGGTCAGCCGCGAGATCGCGGCGGTACATGCGCTGCGGGCGCAGCGCGTGGATGCCGTGATCATCTCGGCATCGCGTGTCGGCGACCTCTATCTTCCCTTGCTGGAAAAGATCCAGGTCCCGATCGTGCTGGTCAACAACGAGCAGAGCAGCAGCAGCGTGCATGTGGTAGCCAGCGACGACGTGGGCGGAGGTCGACAGGCAACCGAGTATCTGCTGTCGCTGGGCCACCGGCGTATCGGCTATATCACCGGCTCTGCCGATCGCAAGTCCAGCGCGCACCGCATGCGTGGTTATCACGAAGCGCTGCAAGCTGCCGGCATCACTCCCGATATTTCCCTTGTCGCGGAAGGCACCGGCCAGCCGCACGGCGGAGAGAAGGGTTTGCAGCTCTTGCTCTCCCTGCCAGATCCGCCGACTGCCGTCTTTTGCTACAACGACATGACCGCCATCGGTGCGCTGCGCTATGCCCGTCGCCGTGGCATCCGCGTGCCGCAGGATCTTTCCCTGATCGGCTTTGATGACATCTCGTTTAGCGCCTACACGGAACCGCCCCTCACATCCGTGGCGCAACACAAGAACGAGATGGGCCGCCTGGTGACGAGGATGGCGCTGGGGTTGGTGGCCGGGCAGGAGGTGCAAGACATCATTCTGCCCACATATTTGGTGATTCGCGAGTCTTGTCAGCGTTTGGGCGAGTAGGACATTACTAGAAGTCTATATGACAGAGCAAAAGAGAGGAGCGAGAAACATGAGAGGGCTGGTACTACGGGCGGATTGGCAACCACGCGAGGGGTATGCGCTCTCCGATTTTGAGCGGACGACAGGCAAGGCAGCGACGGGCAGCGCCGTCTGGCGGAATCCACATCTGAGCGTCGAGACGCTGCCGACACCGGAGATCGGGCCAGATGATGTGCTCATCGAAGTCAAGGCGTGTGGCGTATGCGGCTCTGATATGCACTTTTATGAGACGGACAAGGACAACTACATCCTGTATCCGGGCCTGACGAAATTCCCGTCAGTGCTGGGGCA
Organism: Chloroflexota bacterium; assembly: GCA_019873665.1. Lineage (GTDB taxonomy): Bacteria > Chloroflexota > Anaerolineae > JAAYEA01 > JAAYEA01 > JAIOAV01. Next base: position 95,717 of record JAIOAV010000002.1, on the reverse strand, counting down.
CGAGTTCTCGGGTCGCATCGTGAAGGTTGGCCCGAATGTCAAAGACCTGCAGGTAGGCGATATGGTGACGGCGGAGGAGATGATCTGGTGCGGTCATTGCACGCCCTGCCGCAATGGCTTCCCCAATCATTGCACCAACCTGGAGGAGATCGGCTTTACCATCAACGGCGCTTTTGCTAACTATATCGCCGTCGGCGCCAAGTATTGTTGGAAGCTGAACGCGCTGATGGACCGTTACCACGACGAGACCAAAGTCTATGAAGCGGGGGCACTGGTGGAGCCCACCAGCGTGTCATACAATGCGATCTTCTCGCGGGCTGGTGGGTTCAAACCGGGGGCCTACGCGGTCGTCTTTGGCGCTGGCCCAATCGGTCTGGCGGCGACCGCCCTCTGCAAGGCGGCGGGAGCAGCCAAGGTGATCGTCTTTGAGGTGTCGGAGAACCGACGCAGCCTAGCCTCCAAAGTGGGGGCGGATCATGTGTTTGACCCGCGCGCTGTCGTGCCGGCCGATGTGATTATGGACCTGACGGGCGGCGAGGGGGCAGATTTCCAGGTGGAGGCGGCTGGCGCACCGCATCTGACACTGCCGCAGATGGAGCGTGCCATGGCCATCAACTGCAAGATCGTGCAAATCGGCCGTGCGGCACAGCGGGTACCGCTCTACCTGGAACATTTCCAGGTGCGTCGCGCGCAGATCTATGGTGCGCAGGGCCACTCTGGTGATGCCAACTTCCCGAACGTCATCCGACTTATGGCCTCTGGGCTGATTGACCTGCGGCCGATCATCACGGCGCGTTACAAGCTGGAAGACGTGGTGGATGCCATCCGCCAGTCCACCGAGCGCCGTGACGGCAAGATCATGGTTGTCATGACCGACAAGGAGAGCTAGGCATGAGCCAAGAGCAGACGATGTTGGCGGCCGTCTTTGAGGGAGAGGGCAAGCTGGCCCTCAAACAAGTGCCGGTGCCCCGCATCAGCAATCCCGAGGATGTTTTGTTGCAAGTGGAAGGGGCGGGGATTTGCGGCACCGACGTGCACATCCTGGAGGTGCCGCCGGGACACCCGGCGACACCTGGCGCGGTCCTGGGACACGAGTATGTGGCGCGTGTGCTGGAGGTGGGCAAGGGAGTCTCGCACTTTAGGCCGGGCGATCGCGTGGTCGTGGCGCCTAACTTGTATTGCGGCTTGTGCAGCGCCTGTCAGGCAGGACGGCCTAACCAGTGTGAGGATTTCACCACGCTGGGCATCTACCTAAATGGCGGCTTTGCCAAGTATAGTTTGGCGCCAGAGCGAGCGCTCTTTCAGATTGCCGAGCATGTGCCGCTGCAAGATGCCGTCTTTACCGAGCTCCTCTCTTGCGTGGTGGGCGGCACGAGCAAAGTCCGCTTGCAGCCAGGCGAGACGGCGGCTATCCTGGGTGCGGGGCCAGTGGGCTTGATGTTCGCCGTGTTCTTCCGCGCGGCGGGCGCCGGCCGAATTGTCCTTTCTGATATCGCGCCCTATCGCCTCAAACTGGCGGCAGATGCCGGCTTTGATGTGGTCAATGCCAAGGAGCAGGATGCCACTGCCTATATCCGCATCAAGACCAGAGGCGGCGCGGACGTCGTCGTAGATGCAGTGGGCGCGCTCTTTGGTCAGGCGATTGATGTTGCAGCTGTGGGCGGCAAGATCGTGCTGTTTGGTATGAACCAACAGGCCCGTCCTGCCATCAGCCAGTATGATATCACGCGCAAGGAATTGACGGTCTATGGCACTTTTATCGGCATCAATACCTTCCCGACGACCATCAAGATGTTGGAGAGCGGCGTGATCAAGCCATCTGTGTTCCTGACGCATCAACTCCCGCTGGCCGAGATCGAGAGGGGCTTTGCAGCCATGCGCGCAGGCGAGGCGATCAAGGTACTGATCCTCCCGTCCTGAGCAACTGACACGGCCAGAGCCGATTACCAGTTGACGGGCACCCCAAAGGTGTGCAGAATATGCCAATTCCTGACCACACAGGGGGTGCCCGTTCTCTATGTCGTGCAATGCGGATCATGAGGAGAGAAAGATGAGCATCAAGGGGATTGGCATCAACATCCATTCAGGCCGGATCAACGGCGACCTGCAACTCCTAGAGCAGGACCTGCGGTATTTTGCCACGTGTGGGTTCGACTATGCCGAGATCCCGGCGCATGGCGTGGACGCTATCTTTGGGGGACAACTGTGCGAGCCGCGCGTGCGCCGCGTGGTGGAGATCCTCTCCGACCTGCCTTTTCGCTACACGGTTCATGCGCCCGACCCGCTCAATCTCTTTGATGCCACCTACCACGACTTGCAGAAGGATGTCTTTCGCGCCACTATCGCCTTTGCGCAGCGGATTCGCGCCGAGGCGATCGTATATCATGCCGGGCGGCTCGATTTCACCAACGAGCGGTCAGGGCGGGGGCTCGCCGAACTGAAAGCGATGGAGCGTGAAGCCTTGCGCGAGATGGGCGACCTGGCCGCGGCGGCGGGTATCGTGATCGGTGTGGAAAACGGCGACACCGACTCATACAGTAGCGACATCACCCAGCTTGTGGCGCAAGTACAAGAGACCGCGCATCCCGCCGTGGGGATCACCTTTGACCTGGGCCACGCCTTTCTCACGGTGAGGCACCACAAGCAGGACTTCCTCGAGATGTTCCGTCTGGCCGCGCCGTTGATTGCCACTTTCCATGTCCATGACAATTTCGGGCTGGACGTGGAAATACCCTTCAGTGTGCCGTACATCTACACCTCTCCCTTTGGCATCGGCGACATGCACTTGCCGCCTGGCTGGGGCAAGATCCCGTTCGAGCAGGCTTTTGCTAGCTTGCGCACCCCGCCCGCCGTCCTGACGATCGAGCTGCAATCGCGCTTTGCCGACTTGGCCCCACAGGTGCTACAGGAAGTGCGCCGCCTGGCAGCGCTGACCGCAGAGGAGCGCGCAGCATAGATGCCACAGGCGGACGATAACGAGCGGCGTGTCGCGCTGCGCCACTGGCAGCGACGCATCCTGGTCACATCATGGCTCACTTATGCCAGCCTGTATCTGGGCCGTGTCAATCTGGCTGTGGCCTTGCCTGCCTTGCAGTCCGATTTGGGCTGGACCAAATCGGAGACGGGATGGATCGGCACCGCCTTTTTCTGGGTGTACGCGCTGGGCCAACTCGTCAACGGGGTGCTGGGGGATCGGTGGAGCCCGCGCCTCTTTGTCGCGACGGGCCTCATCGGCTCTGCTCTGGCCAACCTGAGCTTTGGCTTCTCCAACCGTCTCCTCCTGCTGGCGCTGATCTGGGGCGCGAATGGCTATGTCCAGGCGACAGGGTGGGGACCGATCATGCGCGTGCTGGGCAATTGGTTTGGCCGTCGCCAGCGCGCCCGTGTGACTGCCATCTTTGGCCCCTGCTACACTGCCGGGCACATCGTCTCATGGCTGCTGGCGGGCTTTCTCATCGCGCGGGTTGGCTGGCGGGCGGCATTCTGGACGCCAGCGGCGCTGCTCATCCTCTCGGCGGCGCACTGGGTGTGGCGCGTACGCGATGCGCCGGCGGACGTGGGACTGCCCGCGCCAGAGACAAATGGAACGACGTCGCTGCGACAGGGAGGCATGCGAGAGGCGTGGATGTACATGCTGCGCCATCCCCGGCTACCACTGGCCGCGTTGGCATGCGTCTGTCTCGGCGCCGTGAAAGAGAGCTTTACCCTCTGGACGCCGACTTATCTATCCGAGGTGTACCGATTTGGCATCACGCAAGCCGCTGCCAATGCCATCTGGCTGCCGCTGGCGGGTGGCGTTGGCGTGGTGTTAGCGGGATGGGTCTCGCACCGTTTCTTCCGCGCTGAGGAGGCGCCGGTCGGCATCGGCCTCTTTGCCGGACTGGCACTGGCGGTTGTGCTCTATCGCCCCCTCGTCGCGGCGTTCGGCCTGGCTGCCATCCCGCTGGCGTTGGGACTGATCGGCGCGCTCAGCAATGGCGCCAATGGCCTGTTGCTGACGGCGTTGCCGATGACGCAGAGCGGGGAAGGGCGGGTATCCTCCGCGGCAGGCTTTCTCGATTTCAGCAACTATGTTGGCGCCGGCATCGGCGGTGTCCTCTCCGGCGTCGTGGCGGATCGCTGGGGCTGGGGAGTGGCGTTCGGTTTCTGGATCGCTGCCGCCGTAATGGGAATGTTCATGATGGCCGCGCTATGGCGCAAGCGGCGCATATCACAGGCAGTCTAGAATCCATTTGCCAAGGAGCAGCGGATGAGCGTGAAAGGGATCGCGATCAATATTGACGGCGGGCATCTGAATGGCCGGCTGTCCGCATTGGAGCAGGAATTGGAGCGGGCTGTGGCGCTCGGCTATGATGGCGCCGAGCTATCGGGTTATGGGGTGAATGCTGTGATCAACGGACGGCTGCACCGGGAGCGGGTGGCGCGCGTGAAAGAGATCACGCGACGCTACCCACTGCGCTACGCGGTGCATGGCCCGTGTGACCTCAACCTGCAGCTCGATACAGCGGATCGGGTCGCCGAGAAGGCGCTGGCAGCCTATCTCGAGTTCAGCGCCGAAGTAGAGGCGACGATCTATGTGTATCACAGCGGCCTGGTGGCTTTGCATGACGCCTACTGGGGCCTGGCTCCCCTGCCCGACGCGCAGACAATGGCGGAGCGAAGAAAGCGGGAGATGGCGGCGTTGCAGAGATTGGCCGAGCGCGCTGCGGAGCTCGGCGTCGTGATCGCCATGGAAAACCGCGACCCGCATCTCTGGGAGGTGGCAACGCTGACACGTGCCGGACTCGGCATCGAGGCGCTGCCGACATATCATCCTGGCTTGCTGGTGGAAGAGGTGGCGGCGCAGATAGACGCCGTGGGCCATCCGGCGCTGGGGATGACGCTGGATACCGGGCACACCTATATCGCGGCGCGGACCTGCGGCTTTGACTTTCTGGATGCCGTGCGACGGGCCGCCCCCTATGTGCGTCATATCCATCTGCACGACAATTTTGGCAAGCTCGATGGCTATACGTCGGATCAGGGAGAACGGCTGCCGCTGGGGCAGGGCGATCTGCATATGCCGCCGGGATGGGGGGAAATACCGCTGCGCCAGGCGCTGCAGCTACTGACGGACTATGAGGGGTTGATTACGCTGGAGATTCGCCCGCGTTACGCCGATCACTTGGACGAAGCGCTGGCGGCGACGCGGGCGTTATTGGCATAGAGAGGAGAGCGAGAAATGGTCAAGATCGGGATTATCGGCGCGGGTCATATGGGCAGAACGCATGCCCGCAACCTGAAGCAGGATCAGCGCGTGGAGATCATCGGCGTGGCGGATATCATGGAGCGGCCCGCTCAGTCTCTGGCTGCCGAGGTGGGAGGGAAGGCGTTTCCTAGTGCCGACGTGCTCTTGGCGGAATGGCCAGATGCGGTGTACGTGTGCACGCCGAACACGCTGCACACGGAGGCCGTGCTCAAGGCGCTGGCGCGGGGAGTTCACGTCTTTTCGGAAAAGCCGATGGCGACGACTTTGCAGGAAGCGCGCGACATTGTCACGGCGGCGCAAAAGAGCCGCGCGCTCTATCAGGTCGGGCATAACCGACGCTTTGCGCCGGTGTACAAGTTCGCCCGACGATTGATTGACGAGGGGTTTCACCCCTATTCGGCCAACATCAAGATGAATCGTGGCGAGTTGATCAACCCACAGTGGGTATGCAACCGGGCCGTGACTGGCGGCTTTCTTTACGAGTCCACCATCCACCTGCTGGATATGGCGCGGTGGCTGATGGGGGAGGTCGTCGAGGTGCAGTGCAAGGCGCAGCAGAACATCTGCGCTGAGCAGGATGACTTTGCCATGATCTTGACCTTCGCCAGCGGGCATTTTGCCGCGTTCTCCTCGTCGGCGCATACCTCGTGGGCGTTCCCGTTTGAGCGGATCGAGCTGTATGGCGGGCACGCTTCCATCGTCACGGAAGAGATGGAGCGCGTAACGTATTCGCCCGGGCTGGCGCAAGAGATCGTGGTGCGTGACTATTTTCAGCTCGATGTCGCCGACAAATGGGGTTACCGCGAGGAGGATCGGCTCTTTGTGGACGCGGTGGTGAACGGCCAGGTGCCGCCGGTGACGGCGACGGACGGCTACAAGGCGGTGGAGCTGGTGGAAGCGTGCTATCAGAGCGCCGCGCTGCGCGGCGCGCCGGTTACGCTGCCGCTATAGGAGAAAAGTCCTCTTGATTGCCTGTGGCGCGGGCAATATACTCTGAGAGAGACAATGACATCACTGCCTGTGGCACGGCGTTGATGAACAGGCTCCTTCTGGACACACAACCCTGCATGATCGCTTGGCATCACAGCCAGAGGGCGGCGCGCCCGATGGATAGAGCGCGCGGATAGGGGGCGCGTATCTGGCGGAAGGAAAGGAGCGCCATGTTGAGCGAGAACAAGCAGAAGAGACTGAATGTATTGCGCTACGGCTTGCTGGTGGTCTGTGCCGTCGCCTTTGCGCTGGGCACTTCGATGGTCTATATCGGCGGGGGTCGCATGCTGCCGGCAGTGTTGCAGGGCATCTTGCTCACGGTCGAGATGGCCGTGCTCTGTACGATTATCTACTTCCTGTACCGCGCCTACCTGGAAAAAAGTGAACGAGGCGGGAGGTGAGCGCGCGCCATGCGGGCCTCACCTCTCGCTCCCTCTCCGTTGCTGCCACGCCCATGTGAGCAGACGGTAGAGGAGCGGCCGGTAGACCTGATCGTAGGCGCCCACATAACGCACCGGCTCGCCGCCGAATCCTCGCTTGAAGCGATATACGCCATAAAGCGGCGACTCTGCCGCGTCTGGAGTCCTGCCTTCCTTGACGCTGTCCTCCAGCGTCGCGATCTCGAGATCGGGTATCCCCCACAGATCGTATGTGCGGCATCCTTTGTTTCTGGCCCAGCGCATCGCTTCCCACTGCAAGAGATGGTTCGGCATCAGATGGCGGTCGTCGTCGGAAGAAGCCCCGTACATATACCATGCCTTCTCGCCAAAGGCAAAGGCCATGAGCGATGCCAGCAGCTTGCCCTCGTATTCGGCCATCAACAGCGCGACTCGCCCTTGGGCGGCAAAGCGACGGTACACCTCGTCATAGTAGGCGTGGCTGTGGATGGCAAAGCGATCGCGCTGACCTGTTACCTCCATCAAGCGATAGAAAGCTTCCAGGTCGCGTTCGTCGCCTTGGCGGACGATGACGCCCTTGCGCGCTGCCAGACGGATGTTATAGCGCGTCTTGGGCTTCATGGCGCCGAGAATCTGCTCCTCATCCGGCGTCAGATCAACAAGGATGGTGTGCTGGGGCTGGATCGTCTCGGCACTCTGCCGGTAGCCTAGCTGACGACACCACATCCTGGCTTCGTCCGAGTCGGGCCAATCCGGCTCGATCTTGAGCGAGACCGGCTGGTGTGGCGCTAATGCCCGGCGACAGAGCGCCTGCAACGCCGCACTCGTCTGTATGTCCTCTCGGTCGAGCACAGGCCCTTTGGGGATATATGCCATCTTCCCCAGCGGCAGCCGCCGCAACAGGATCTGTGCAGCGGCGACGATCTCTCCCCCGCGCTCCAATGCGACGCGGACCGGCTGCCAGCCAAAGCGCGCTTTGAACTCGCCCCACTGCCAGCTTTGCAGCAGATGGCCCGTGGGATGGGCCGCGATCCAACGATCCCAACGATCTGGAGGTAGATTGTCGATGTATGTAACAAAGGCACTCTCGCTCACAGGGTGATATCCTTTCATCACGTGGCCCGCATTATACCAGAGAAGCGGCCGGTGTGCGAGGCAGTACGGCGGCGTGTTGACGAAAAGGCAAGGTGGTGATATAAGCTGACTAGTGCGATTTGGTCACGAGGAGGGTTAAGTGTGAAACTGTGCAGCATAGAGTACATGGAAGAGGTCAAGCAGCGCACCAACGCCGACGCCGAATATCGCCGCCTGGCCAAGACGGATACCGACTCGTACACCATGATCCTGATCGCGGAGCCGGAAAAGGGGGTGCCGGAGACGATTGTCGCGGGATACGATCTGGTGAACGGCGAGATCACCGAGGTGTGGCTGGGCCAGCGCAAGACATCCTTCACCCTGTCCGGTCCCTATGGCGTGTGGGTGGACGTGCTGCGCGGCGCGATCAGCCCGAACAAGGCGCTGACCATGCGCAAGCTCAAGGTGAGCGGCAACATCCTGCGCCTCTTGAAGGGGGCGGATTCCACGATCCGCTGGGTTGAGGTTTTGCGCACCATTCCCACCGAGTTCGCGGGCGATTACGCCAAATACAACATACCGGGCGCGTAAGCGCGGGAGGATGCAATGGATTTGACAGGGCAGGTCGCCATTGTAACGGGTGGTAACTCGGGCATCGGCGCTGGCGTCGTTCGCCAGTTCGCGGCCTTGGGGGCCAAGGTCGTCATCGCCGCGCGCGATGTGGAGCGGAGCGAGGCGCTGGCGGAAGAGTTGCACGCCGACGGCGCAGAGGTGTTGGTCGTCAAGACCGATGTGGCGAGCGCGGAGCAGGTGAACGCGATGGTTACCCGCGCTGTGGATGCATTCGGCGGCATTGATATCCTGGTCAACAGCGCTGGCACTGGCACTCTCTCCACCGTGGTGGATATGCTGGAGGAAGAGTGGGATCTGGTGATGGACATCAACCTGAAGGGCACCTTCCTCTGCAGCCAGGCGGTGGCTCGCTGGATGATCGAGGCGGGACGGCGCGGGCGGATCATCAACATCTCGTCTATCAACGACAAGATCCCGATCGCCGGCGAGGCGCATTATTGCGCGTCCAAAGGGGGCGTGCTGATGTTCACTAAGACACTGGCATTGGAGCTGGCGCCATATGGCATCAACGTGAATGCGGTCAGCCCCGCCGGCATCGAGACGCCGATGATGGAAGAGACGTTAGTGGTGCCGGAGCTGCGCCACGCGCTATTGAAGCAGATTCCACGCGGGCGTTTTGGCCGGCCTGAGGATGTGGCCAAGGTGGTGGCGTTTCTTGCCTCCGAGTGGGCCGAGTGGGTTACCGGCGACACGATCTACGTGGATGGCGGCATGCACCTGGTGGGGGAGGAGAGCTACGTCTATGCCTTCGAACGTGCCATGGGACACGAGCACTTGATTCCGCGCGTGCCTTTCTGTTGGCCTCCTGGCGCGCTGGAAGAAGAGCAAGACGAAGGGGGGTAATCGGCTCTGGCATCTCGCCGAGAAGGGGGAGAAATGACAGCAGCGCGGTCGCGCGCCCTATCCTGGATTGTGGTATATTTCGCCTTTATCGGGGTGATGATCATCCTCTTCTGGCTGCTCTTTTTCACCACCGACTGGCTGCACTTGAGCGACTGGGAGTGTTACTATGTCTTTGAGCGCTCCTTCCCGTTGGCCGATGCCTGGCTCGCGCTTTGTGCCTTTCTGGCCGCCGCTGGCCTCCGACGGGTGCGCTCCTACGGTCTGCTCTTTGGCCTGCTGGCTTGCGGCGCGGCGATCTTTCTGGCGCTGATGGACCTTCTGTATAGCCTGCAGAATGGCGTATTCTGGCCGTTTACCATGGATTCCGTGGTCGAACTGGCCATCGTGGCGCTGCTGCTGATCCCGGCCGCCCGGATCGTCCCATGGCTCTGGCAGCACCGCACGCAGTTTCTGGCCAGAGATGCTTGACAGAAAGTTGACAGTTTCGCCGTATCAGCTATAATCAGCTTTTGAAGCGTCGTGGATTAGCGGGGGAGGCAGGTAAAAGGAGCAGCCAATGAAACATGGCAAACGGCCCGTGATCTGGTGGGCCTGTCTCGCCTGCCTGATCTTGCCGGCTCTGCTGCTTGGTTGCCGGATCTTGGGGCAGCCGCAGCGCGCCTACCGCAGCGGCGACGAGATAGACGAGATCCAAGCCTCGCCCGTGCCCACAGAGATGATCGAGCCGACGGCAACGTGGACCCCTGTGCCGACCGATACGCCGATCCCACCCACGCCGACACCTGTCCCGCCTACTCCTACCCCATCGCCCTCACCCACTCCTACTCCGGGGATGCCGACGCCCACAGCAACCTGTGCCATCATCCCGCTGTGGGGCCTGGGCGATGTCTGGCAAAACCCGGAGGTGAAAGAACGCCTCGGTTGTGCCACTGGTGAGCAGATCGGCGCTGCTGGCGAAGAGATGTACTTTCAGCGCGGCCACATGATCTGGCGTCCCGATAATGGCTTGATCTACGTGCTGTTCACCCCATATACGCCCGCGGGCTGGGGTGCCTTCCCGGACACCTCGACCGTCGCAGATGGCACACCTGGCGCTACCCTGCCTGCGCCCACGACCGCTTTGGGTGGCCCCAAGCTTTACGAGCCGGCAGGCCGCTTCGGCAAGCTCTGGCGCGATAACGCCTGGCTGCAAGAGAAGCTGGGGTGGGCTGTGCCTATGGCGGGAACGACAGCAGACAACGGATTGATCCACACCTTTCAGGGAGCGGTGCAGGACTTTGAAGGTGGTGTGCTCTTCTGGAACGGGAACATCTGTTTTGTCCTGCGCCTTGACGACATGTCCTGGATCCTGTACTGATGCTCTGGAAAGCCTGGGGCCAGCGGCTCCAGGCCGACCGCGTGATCAGCGGCCTGGCGCTGGGGCTGTATGTGAGCCGCGTTCTGGCGGAGCGGCGAGCGGGTGCGTGGCCGCTTTTGCCTGTTGCGCTGATAGCCCTTCTAGCCGGACTGGCTGGCGTGGCGCTCTTGGCGTGGGGAGGCCGCCGCTGGCGGCAGAGCGCTCCCCTGGCGCTGCTCCTGCCCTATGTGCTTTTCCCCTGGCCCCGGTCCGATCTGGCATGGGCGGTGCTGTTCGTCGCTTTGGTCTGTTGCTTTGTGCTCTCCACGCGAGATCGTCACCTTCGCTTTGCCTGGCTGCCCGATACTTTCCTCTTTCTGATCGCGTTGGCGCTCTATGTGGCGACGCTGGCGCCCGGCATCTTGCCGGCGGATAGCGGCGAGTTCCAATTTGTTACCCATGTGCTGGGGATCGCGCATCCCCCGGGCTATCCGCTTTACACGCTGCTTGGCAAGCTCTTTACCTTGCTGCCATTTGGCGATGTGGCATACCGCGTCAATCTCCTCTCCGCTGTTGTCGCGGCCCTGGCATTGGTCGGCGTGCGGCGCGCCGCGCTGTTGGCAACTCGCTCCCAGTGGTTGAGCTGGATCGCGGCGGCGGCGCTGGGCGTGACGCCCACCTTCTGGGCGCAGGCGACAACGGCGAACATCCGCGCATTGACCACTTTCTTCACCGCGTGGCAGCTCTGCTTCTTGCTCCAGTACGGCGAAGAAAGGTCGCAACAGGCGCTGGTTGGCTTTGCTCTCGCCTTTGGCTTCGGCATCGGCCACCATGGCTCGCTGGCGTTTCTGGCGATTCCCTATGCGCTCTATCTTCTTGCTGTGGATCCCTCGTTATGGCGGCGGTGGCGCTTCTGGGGGAAGCCTCTTCTGGCATTCGCCGCCTCATTGTTGGTGTTGCTCTATCTGCCGGTGCGCAGCCTGATGGGCGCGCCCTTTGACGCGCAGCCGATACGCAGCGTCAGCGCGTTTTTGGACCATGTCCTGGCGCGCGGCTTTGGCGGCGATATGTTCGCCTTTATCGCGCCGGATGTGCTGCGTGACCGACTGCCGGTGCTCGGCAATATCCTGGCGTTCCAGTTTGGCTACCCTCTCCTGGCCGTGGCATTGCTCGGATTTGTCGCGCTGCTCTGGCGACAGCGCCCGCTCTGGCTTTTGATCGGCGGCGTGTTTCTGGTGAACGCCTTTGTTGCCATCACCTACCGCGCGCCGCAAACTGTGGAATATCTCCTGCCGGCGTATGTGGCACTGGCGTTGTTGATCAGCGCTGGCGCGGCGCTCTTCTGGTTGTGGCGTCGCCCGGTGGTCAGCGCCGTCGCTGTCGCCTTGACCCTCTGGTGGGGCGCGGACAATCTAAGGCAGCACTATCCGAGTTTTGTGGCGCTGCATGGCGACAAGTCGGCGCGCGATCAGGCGGTCAACCTCCTGCAGGCAGCGCCGCCGGACGCGCTCATCCTCGCCAACTGGCACTATGTCACTCCCCTCTGGTACCTGCAATACGTGGAGGGCCTGCGCCCGGACGTGCGAGTGGATTACGTCTATCCCGAAGGGGCCACACCCAATGCGGAGGTGTGGCAGCGGCGCATCAACGAGGCGCTGCCGGCGCGGCCGGTGATCGTCACGTGCTACTATCGCGAATTCGAGGCGCTGCCTTATCGCTTTCTCCCCTTCTATGGCGCGCAACAGGTTGTGTCGAGGCCGCTGCAGGCGCTGCCGGCGGGGATGAGGCCGCTGGATGTGGTGTTCGAGGACAAGATTCGCCTCCTCGGCTATGATCTAGCGGCAGGTGAGCTGACCGCCGGGGGCGGGCTGGTGGTGCGCATCGCCTGGCAGCCGACGCAGCCGCTGCAGCGGGATTACTCTTTCTTCGTCCACCTCGTGAATCCCACCGACGGTGTGCCGCTGGGGCAGGGCGACAAGACCCATGCGGCGACGCGGTATCAGGTTGGCGAGGTGCTGATAGACGAGTATCGGATGCCGCTCCTGCCGACGGCAGCAGCGGGCCGCTACACGCTGTTGACGGGCGTCTATATCACTTTCCCAGAAGGGGGGTGGCAGCGGTTGCCATCGAGCGCGGGTGGCGACGCGGTGACGTTGGGCGACATCATCGTGCAGCCGCCGACGCAATCGCCTGTGACCACACATCCGATGCAGGTGTCCTTTGTCAATGGCTTGCGCTGCATCGGTGCGGATTACGACACCAGCGTAAGCGATACGACCCGCCTCTACCTGCACTGGCGTGTTCCCGACGGGGCGACGGCGTGCGAGATCGTGATCTCCCGCAGGGACGAGATCATCGGGCGGGTTGTCGCTCCGACGGCGCCGGGCTATGCCACAACTGCGGCCGACCTGCCGCCAGGGCAGGATTGGCAGTTGAGCCTGCACGTGACGGGGACGGGCGAGGTTGTGCCAGCGCTGGGGCCATGGCATCTGCCGCTGCGCGCGGCAGTGCCGCTGCCGCGTCCGCTGGCGGGGGAACGGCACATCATCTTTGGCGGTGAGATGTCGCTGGAGCGAGCAACCTGGTCGCCTCCGGAAACGTGGGAGGCGGGCGGAACCGGCCGCGTCACGTTGGTCTGGCAGAGCCTGCGCGCGCTGACGCGCGACTATGCCGTGTCGGTAAATGCGCTGGCGCCGGATGATCGGACGATCGCCCAATACGACACGACGCCTGCATTGGGAGCCATTCCCACCTTCAAGTGGGTGCGAGGCAAAACAATCACGGATCTCCATCCGGTCTCCGTGCCAGTTGGGGAGGGCGCAGGCGAGGCGTCACTCCGAGTGACCGTATACGATGCGTTCTCTCTACAGCCGCTCGCCGTCTCCGACGATCGTCTGGCCAAGATGGGACAGGGCACGCAGATTGAGGTCGGCCGGGTGCAGTTTCGGCCTTAGGTGAAGAGAGGGGAGGCGGATAACTATCCGCCTCCCTTGGCTTTACGAGGACAGCGCAAAGTCCGTTAGCGCATCAAAAGTCGGCTTGAGCGCTGAGTAGAGGTTGTGATACGTCGCATACAAACGATGGTATGCTTCGACTGCGGCAGGCTGCGGCGCGACATGAGAGGTGACGCGCACGACGGCATTACAGGCGGCATCCGCATCCGGCCAGATGCCAGCGCCGACACCCGCCAACAGCGCAGCGCCATAGGCGGCTCCTTCAGTAACGTTGACCGTGACCAGCTCCGTGTCCAGGACGTCGGCCAGGATCTGCCGCCAGAGCGCACTGCGCGCGCCGCCCCCGGAGGCGCGCACCTGATCAATGCCGCGCAAACCCGCCGCCCGTAACAGCTCCAGGCTGTCGCGCAGCCCAAAGGCCACCCCTTCCATGACCGCTCGCGTCATGTGGGGCAACCCGTGCCGAACGGTCAGCCCAATGAAAGCGCCACGTGCGTTGGGGTCGGGATAGGGCGTGCGTTCTCCCGTGAGATAGGGCAGGAATAGGAGCCCCTCGCAACCGGGCGGGATATCTCCGGCCGGCTCGGTGAAATCATCGTACGCCTGATCTGGCGCCAGCAGGTCGTGATACCAGCGGAGCGCGCCCGCTGCGGAGAGCATTACTCCCATCAAGTGCCAGCGTCCCGGGACGGCGTGGCAGAAGGCATGCAAGCGCCCCTCTGATTCGATGAATGGCTCGGCGGTCGGGGCAAAAACCACGCCGGAAGTGCCCAGCGTCAGTGCCACGATCCCCGGCCTGACGGCACCGACGCCCACCGCCTGTGCGGCCTGATCACCGCCCCCACCCACCACTGGCGTGCCCGCCTTCAGTCCAGTGGCTGCAGCGCCCGCCTCGCTGATCGTGCCGGTGATCTGGGGCCCTTCATGGCATGGTGGGAGCCATTCTGCGGGGATATCCAGCGCTCTGAGCATCTCGCGCGACCAATTCCTCTTTTTCACGTCCAGCAACAGCGTGCCGGAAGCGCCGGCAAGGTCGGTGGCGTAGCGGCCGGTCAGCTTGAAGCGGATAAAATCCTTCGGTAAGAGGATCTGCGCCACCTGGGCATAGATATGCGGCTCGTGCTCGCGCACCCAGATGATCTTCGGGGCGGTAAAGCCGGGCAGGGCGGGATTGCCGGTCCACTCCAGCAGTTGGCGGAAACCCACGAGTTTGGTGATCTTCTCGCACTGCGGGCCGGTGCGCTGGTCGTTCCAGAGGATGGCCGGGCGCAGGACGGTGCCGCGCTCGTCCAGAAGCACCAGGCCATGCATCTGTCCCGTCAGGCCGACGCCGCTGATCTGTGCGCCACTGATGCCGCCCTTCGTCAGCGCGTGGCGGATACTCTGCTGCACGCCCGCCCACCAGTCTGCAGGATCTTGCTCCGACCACAGGGGGCGTGGGGTGTAGAGTGGATACTCGGTGGTGGCCTCGGCGATCACCATGCCCTTTTCGTCCACGATGAGAGCTTTGGCGCCCGTCGTGCTGACATCAATGCCCAGTACATAAGCCATCGTAAACCTCCTCCTGATCTCCATCTAATCCCTGCGCTCTATCATAAGACAACTGATCGCGTTGTCAATTACGCTGCGCACGAAGCAGGCAGGCCCAGTGTAAAATCTCTGTAAATTTCACGCTACAGGGATTGACAAGCAAAAGGAAATGAGTATGATGGGGAGCATGAAGCGCTTGTCCGTGCACAGTCACACCAAACTGTTACGCGGAATATACCAGGCTATCAGCTGCTTGTTTCTGGCCTCCGTCTTCACCCTCACCGTTGTTGTCTTGGCCAAGGCAGAAGAGCGCTCGCAGACTGTCCCAACCGCTCTATCCTCTGATAGTATTTATGCGCCTGCCTGCAAATCGGAAGGGCAGGCGACACAGCTGCTCACAGCGGTGGAGATCGCCAGTTTCGAAGCGGAGCTGGTGGACCTGGTGAACCTCGCGCGCGTCCAGAACGGCCTCGCGCCCTTGATGGTCAATGCGGCGTTGATGGCTGCGGCCTCAGGGCATAGCCAGGACATGTCTGCAAACGACTTTGTCGGGCACACTGGCTCCGATGGCTCTGCTTTCTGGGAACGTATGGCGCGTGCTGGATACGTCAATATCTCGTGCGCTGCCGAGAATATTGCTGCCGGATTCACCACGCCGCGGGACGTCTTTGATGCGTGGATGAGCAGCGATGATCATAGGCGAAACATCTTGAACTCCTGTGTTACAGACATCGGCATTGGCTATGCGTATGAGCCGGCCGATCACTACCCAGATGGCATCGGTTACAAGCACTACTGGACACAGAATTTCGGCGGGCAATTCATCTATGCGCCGACACCGACGTCGCTGCCTAATGCGACGCCGACCCGCACCGCGACTCCCTTGCCATCGCCGACGAGGACGAGCACACCGCTCCCGACGCGGACGCCGACGCTCCCCCCTACTTTTACGCTATCGCCGACTCGGGTGCCGACCTTCACGCCAACCAACACGCTGGTCGCTCCGCAGCTAGCCTCCCTGAAGGGGATCATTGATCTGCAGGCGCGCCCGCCCAAGCCGAGCAGTGCCTGGAGTGTGCCACTAGTCTTTGAGCTTTGGGCCAACGATCAGCTCGTGTCCGGGCCAGCCACATTGGTCACCAACGAGAGCGGAGAGTTCGTGCTGTCGAATCTGGCACCTGGGTTATACGACCTGCGGATCAAGAACCCGCACACCTTGAGATCGGA
>JAIOAV010000002.1:31395-79474 GCA_019873665.1 Chloroflexota bacterium | reverse complement strand
CACCTTGGCCAACCTCAAGCGCGCGATCCTGGTAACGTCGGGCCTGAATACTGTTTCGTTGGGGACGCTTTTGGAGGGCGACGCCAACGATGACAATGTCATTGATATCGTGGATTTCAGCCTGTTGCGCGCTGTATTTGGCACAGGCAACATGAGCGCCGACTTTAACCAGGACGGCATCGTGGATGTGTTTGACTTTTCCCTCTTCCGCTCCCATTTTGGCCTCTGCGGAGATATCCTCGTTCATTAAGGGAAACGAGTTGAAGCCCCCCGCCCTTTCTGGCGTATAATAGATACAGCCTGTTCGCGGAGCTTGCCATGTTGGATACCCAACTGGTGGAGAGGTGCCGGACAGGGGACACGGACGCCCTGGCTGAGCTCTTTCTTCGCTACAACGATCGCGTCTTTCGCCTCGCGTATCTGGTGACGCACAGCCGCCAGGATGCGCAAGATATCACCCAGGAGACCTTTATCCATGTGATCAAGGCGCTACACACCTTTGATCCGCATAAGGGTGGCTTTGAGACGTGGTTGTACGCCATTGCCGTGAATCTCGCCCGTGATCATCTGCGCCGGCAGAAGCGGTTCTTCTCGTCGTGGCATGTCCTTGATGAAAGCATAGTTCACGCTGGCGGCGGCGATGAGCCGGAGCGTGTCTCCCTTGAAAACGAATGGCAGCGCGCAATTTGGCAGGCTGTGAACGAACTGGAGGAAAAACAGCGGATCGCAGTCATTCTTCACTACTACTTGGATCTCTCGTGTGCTGAAATCGCGCAAGTTCTACGGTGTCCCGAAGGCACGGTCTATTCTCGCCTCTACTATGCGCGGCTGGCGCTGGAGAAAAGGCTAGGCGAGTTCCAAGGCCGTCTGGCCTGGTCCTACGTCTGATGTGATGAGGTCGGTATGTTCTGGCAAAAGTATGTGAGGCGCGTGATACCCTGGATCAGAGCTTGGCAGGGCGAGGCGCTGGCGCGCCATGGTGACTGCCGCGGCGCGCCAGGTTGGCTGGAGCGTGACATTCGCCATACGCTGCACGAGGTCGCAGCACGGCAGCGACTACAGCCAATTGATCAAGCTGCCATGCTGGCGCGACTGGTGGCGGAAATGCAACAGACCGGCCACAGGCAGTGGCGGCGGCAACTTGATTGGGACGGCTTGGGGTTAGCTCTCGCATCTTTCCTGATCGTGTTCTCTCTCTTTTCTGCCTGTTTCGGGCCGCCTGTGCACTTCGATCAGGGAAGGGCAGTAACGCCGATCGTCAAGTGCGCGTTTCTGGAGGCCGAACAACCCACGCGCGCGTCTACCCCCACACCGGCCAGCGTCGGTATGCATCCCATGCCTCGTCCAGCAATGGACTTGACGCTGATCGCGGTTGAGGAGACGGCCTACCCGGCAGCGACACTGCGCGCCAGTTCCCGGAACTGAACGCGTATCAGCTTTTGCGGCTCGCGGCGGATGAGATTTGACAAGTTCGCGGTTCTGGGCTATACTGTACTCTACTGTCACGGGGCTGTAGCGCAGCTGGGAGCGCGCATCAATCGCACTGATGAGGTCGGGGGTTCGAATCCCCCCAGCTCCATAGCCGATATCAAAACACGTTGAACAGGAGCAGTAGGCCATCCTCGCAGAGAGCCGGGCAACGAAAACGGTGGGAGCCTGGCATCGGCGCCCTCGAGGAGCGCCATCAAGGCTGAACTCGCCTGGGAGTTGCCGCGGTGAGAGGAATAGTAGCCGTGGACGGTTGGCGCCCGTTAGCACGCCCTCAAGTGGATGGGGTCGCGGGGCTGTAGCGCAGTGGGAGCGCATTTGACTGGCAGTCAAAGGGTCAGGGGTTCGAATCCCCTCAGCTCCATCAAAGGGTGTCGGGCGCCTGTGTGCTCCCGACACCTGACTGTTTCCCATCAAACAGGGTGGTACCGCGAAGAGGCCCTTCGTCCCTGATCGGGCAGGACGAAGGGTTTTTCATTTTCCGAGGGTTGAGATCGTGAGCGATGAGTGGTTTCGTCTGCTCTTCCATGAAGACTATATCAAGGTGGATTGGCACGACGATACGGCTGCAGAGGTGGATGCGATTGTTGACCTCTTGGAGCTGGAAAAGGGTTGCAGCATCCTGGATTGCTGCTGCGGCTATGGCCGCCATGCGATCCCGCTGGCAGAACGCGGCTATCGTGTGATCGGCATTGATCTTTCGCCAACAATGCTGCAAAAGGCGGCACGTGACGCCCATGCCAAGGGCGTGTGCTTTGATCTCGTCCAAGCGGACGCGCGCGATCTTCCCTTTGCGGAGGAGTTTGATGTAGTGCTGAACCTGTTCACCGCCTTTGGCTATTTCCAGCGCGAGGGTGATAACTTGCGGGTGTTGCGCGAGACAGCACGCGTCCTCAAGCCGGGCGGACGTTTCCTGCTGGACACAGTGCACCACGATTTTCTGGTGCGTCACTTCAGCCCGCAGAGCTGGCAAGTGCACGAAGGGATTCTCCTTCTGGAAGAGCGGCGATTCGACCCGATCGAGAGTCGCATCGAGGGCATTTGGACGATCGTCAACCCGGATGGCAGCCGGCGCTCATATCCGCATTCGATCCGAACCTATACTTTTGCCGAGCTGCGCCTGCTGCTTGCTATCGTGGGCCTAGATGCCATTCAGGTCTATGGCGGATATGACGAACGGGCGCTGGACTGGGATGCGTCGCGCATGTTGATCATTAGCTGTAAAGGGGATCGTTGAGAGGAGCGGAACATGTATCAGCCCGACTCGTTTATGCGGCGTGTTGTTAGTATCTCCTGCCTCGCCCTCCCTTGCCCAACCGAGGCCTGACGCCTTGTGCTCTGGCAAGAGGCGTGTGATGGCCCTGGTTGGGCTGACTATCCCGGCGTTCGCCCTGTGAAGATTTCACTTTCTGGAGATATGCGAGGAGGCTAGAGATGGCTAACGAACGAGAAGCCAAATACAGGCCACAAGAGATAGAGCCCAAGTGGCGCAAGCGGTGGGAGGAGACCGGTTTGTACAAGACGGTCGAGGACCCGACCCGCGAAAAGTATTACTTTCTGACGATGCTGCCATATACCTCCGGCGACCTGCACATCGGTCACTGGTATGCGATGGCGCCTTCGGATACCAAGGCGCGCTATATGCGGATGAAGGGCTACAACGTGTTTTTCCCCATCGGCTTTGACGCGTTCGGCCTGCCAGCGGAGAACGCCGCCATCAAGCATGGCATTCATCCGCACACGTGGACGATGGAGAATATCGACCGCATGCGCAGCCAGTTGCGCACGATGGGCGCCATGTGGGCGTGGGACCGAGAGGCGATAACCTGTCTGCCAGGCTACTACAAGTGGACACAGTGGTTCTTCCTGCAGTTCTACAAACACGGGCTGGCATACAAACAGATATCGCCGGTGGACTTTTGCCCCACCTGCAATACGACTTTGGCACGCGAACAAGTGCAGGGTGATGACCGTCACTGCGAGCGCTGCGGTACACCGGTTATCAAGAGAGACCTGGATCAGTGGTTCTTTGCCATCACCAAATATGCGGACGAGCTGCTCGATTTCAGTCAGATCGAGTGGCCGGAGCGTGTGCGCACCATGCAGACCAACTGGATCGGGCGCAGCGAGGGGGCTGATGTCGTCTTCAAGAGCGAGATGGGAGACGATATCCTGATCTATACGACGCGTCCTGACACCCTGTGGGGCGCAACTTTCATGGTGCTGGCGCCGGAGCATCCGTTAGTGGACAAGCTGACCGCACCCGCGCAGCGCGCCGCGGTGGATGAGTATGTCTTGCAGGCGCGTCGTCAGAGTGACATCGAGCGCGAGGCGGTGGGCCGGGAAAAGACCGGAGTCTTTATCGGTGCTTATGCCATCAACCCAGTCAATGGTCAGCGGATTCCCATCTGGATCGCAGACTATGTGCTGATGACCTATGGCACGGGTGCGATTATGGCGGTGCCGGCGCACGACGAGCGCGACTTTGAGTTTGCGCTCAAGTTCGGCCTGCCCATCCTGCCGGTGATCGCGCGGGTGGACGGCCTGGCTAAAAGCCTGGTCTTTCCCGGCTCTGTCAAGGATCTGTCGGCCATCGAGCGCAAGCTGCACGACATGGGCATCGTCTACACGCGCCAATCCGTAGGCTCGCTGGGCGATGGCCTGTATGTGACGCTGCAGGGCGACGAGCAGATCGCTCCTTACCTGGCCCTGCTCCAGGCGGAGATCAAACCCGGCAACTGGAACGAGGTCGTGGGGGCCCGTTTTGCCTTCGTGTTCGATGACGGCGTGCGCGAGTTCGATTCGCTGGAATCGGGCGAGGAGATCCTGGCGCGCTGCAAGGCGCTCTATCCGCCTGTGCAGGGCAACCGCACGCTGATGGAGATGTTGTATCATCTGCCGTTCTATCGCGATGTGCTGTTCCACGCCGAGTACGGCACGATGATCAACTCCGGCCCGTTTACCGGCACACCGGGTGATGTGGCCAAGAAGCGGGTGACGGCATGGCTGGAGGAGCAGGAGATCGGCAAGCTGGCGGTGCGCTATCGCCTGCATGACTGGCTGATCTCGCGCCAGCGCTACTGGGGAGCGCCAATCCCGATGATCTACTGCGACAGGTGCGGCATCGTGCCGGTGCCGGAGGAGGAATTGCCGGTTCTGCTGCCGGAGGATGCCGAGTTCTTGCCAACGGGTGAGTCGCCACTCAAGTATCATGAAGGCTTTGTGAACACCAGCTGTCCCAAGTGCGGCGGGCCAGCCAAGCGCGAAGTGGATACGATGGACACGTTCGTGTGCTCATCGTGGTATCAGTATGCATACCTGAGCCCGTACTACAAGGGCAATGTGCCTTTTGACCCGGAGGTAGGGCGCTATTGGCTGCCGGTTGACCAGTACACAGGTGGCATTGAGCACGCCACGATGCATTTGATGTACACGCGCTTCTTCACTAAAGCGATGCGCGATCTGGGGCTGGTGGATTTCGACGAGCCGATGAAGCGGCTGTTCAACCAGGGGATCATCCTGGGCGAAGACAGCGAAAAGATGAGCAAGTCGCGCGGCAATGTCGTCAATCCGGATGATATTGTGTCTGCCATGGGCGCGGATACCACGCGCGCTTACCTGATGTTCATTGGCCCCTGGGATGAAGGGGGACCGTGGAGCAGCCAGGGTATCGAGGGCGTCTATCGCTTCTTGAACCGCGTGTGGGACGTTGTCGTTGGAGAGGGGCCTGCGGCATCCGCGCCGCCGACGGAGCAGGAGATTGCGGACTTGCGTCGCATGACGCACAAGACGATCCGACGTGTAACTGAGGACATGGACAAGTTCGCCTTTAACACTATGTTGGCGGCTATGATGGAGTACAACAACTATCTGATCAAGGCCAAGAACACCTCTGTCTATGGCACGCCAGCATGGGAGGAAGCAGTGCGCAGCCTGATCTTGATGTTAGCGCCGGCATGCCCGCACATCGCGGAGGAGATGTGGGAGCGGATCGGCGGAACCTATAGCGTCCATCAACAGCGTTGGCCAGAATGGGACGAAACGCTGGCTGCGGATGAGGTGATCACGTTGGTGGTGCAGGTAAATGGCAAAGTGCGCGATCGCCTGACCGTCCCTGCGGGGCTGTCGGATGCCGAGCTGGAGAAGCTGGCGCTGGCCAGCGAAGGCGCGCAACGCAACACAGAAGGCAAAAAGATCATGAAGGTGATCGTGGCGGATGGTCGGCTGGTGAACATCGTCGCCAGATAGCCGACTCCGACCTCTACAGGGGGAGAGCGCGGCAGAGCGCTTTCCCCCTTTTTGTGCGCGTGTGCGGTCAGGCCAGCTGGAGCAGGTGTGAGGGTTCAAAATGCGCCGCGGCGTGAGCTTGACAGCCTATAATCTTTCTGTTATATTCACCGCAGGCCTGCCCTTTCACAGCCAGACATGTGCTGCTCCGCTTGATCCAGATAGACATGCCACATCATCGGATCGCGCTTGGCACGCGACGCGTAGATCGAGAGGATAGTCTGACATCCGCTCAAGGGGGCGCATAGACCAAGTGATGAAAAGCGAATCAGCGAAGCGCTATCGCGCCTTACTCGCCACCGGTAGAGCCTGTTGCCGTTGGCTAGGGGTCTCTCTTCTGCTCTTCCTGTGCCTCTCGCCCGCGATGGCCGCGGAGGGCGCTGGCGAAGGCTCCGCGCCGCATGCTCTCGTATTGACGCTGGCGCTGGCCTGGCTGCTGCCACTCGGGCTGACCCTGCTGGCGGTCGGTGGGTCGCAACAGGAGCGCGCGCCCGATGTGGCTGTGGCAGCGCTGGCCGCAGTGGCTCTGTCCTTGCTCGGGTATCTGGTATCCGGGTTCGCCTTTCAATATGGTGGTCTGTCACTCGTGGCCGCCGTCCCGGGGCTGGAGCTTTTTGTGGCCGAATGGTCGCCCTTCGCGGGGGCGCGCGGTGCTGACTGGGGCATCATCGGTCTTCACGGCTTCTTGTTACAGGACCCCGATCTCGATACCAGGGCTTATACCTTCTTCCTCTTGCAGTGGCTGCCTGCATTGACGGCAACGCTGATTCCCCTCGTCGCCGTGGCGCGCAAGGTGCCAAGCTATGCATTGCTGCTCGTTGCCCTCCTCGTTTCTGGCGTTCTCTACCCCCTCTACGGTAATTGGATCTGGGGAGGCGGCTGGCTGGCGCATCTGGGACAGACGGTTGGCTGGGGGCACGGCGCGGTCGATTTCGCCGGCTCGGGCACCGTATTCACGTTGGGAGGTGGCGTGGCATTGGCGCTCTTGGCCTCTGCTGCCATGCAGCGCCCCCGCGTCAAGACTCGCGACACGGCCCCCCTTCCACCGGTACATTTTCCTCTTTTCATGATCTTGGGGGCGTTCGTGGCGTTGGCCGGCTCTTGGGCGCTGTTTCTGGCGAATCCGCTCCTTTCTACGGCAGACGTTCACCCGGTAACGGTTGTGGGTAACATAATCTTTGCAGCGGCAGGTGGCCTGTTGTTGCCGCTGCTGTACACCTGGTTTGTTGCGGGGCGGCCGGATGCGCTGATGACCGCACGGGGCCTCGTGGCAGGGCTGGTCGCCATCGCGGCAGGCGCCGCTTTTGTGCCGGGGTGGGCGGCGCTGGCGACGGGCGTGGTGGCCGGGGCGCTTCTTCCCCCTGTGCACTATGTTGTTACCCACCTTCTGCAATGGGATGATGAGACGGCCGTGGCCGGCACGTTTGTCGTGCCGGGATGCTGGGGGCTGCTGGCAGTTGGCCTGTTTGCCAGTGGTCGCTGGGGGATCGGCTGGAATGGGATTGGCGCGGACGCGCACTTGGGCATCTCTGGCCAGGGCGTAAGCGGCTATTGGACTGATGCGCTCTACCTTGCGGACTGGCCGGGGCAGTTCTTGGCCCAACTGACAGCGCTGCTCGTTCTGCTGACGCTCTCCTTCATCTTGCCCTATCTGCTGCTCGCGACGCTAACCCAAGTGCGCGGTGCCCTGCGGCAGACGCTGCAAAGGCGACCACCGCTGCCCGCGGCCTCAGCTTCTGCGGCAGAGCTGCGATCTGCGCTTTCCGCCGCGGATGACGCGGCAGAGACGATCTTGACCATTCGCGCGGGTGATGAACAGACGCCGGGCGAGGGTCAGAGCAAGGCGGCGGCTGATGATTAGCGGCCAGCGGTGCCCGTTTTGACCTCTTGATTGGCGGCCTGCAAGAGATGTACCACCTCTTCGTCTGACGTCTGATCAAAAACAAGATAGAATGCGCCCACAGCCCAGAATGGCTCCGGCGTTGAGAGGCAGACACAGCGATCCACCTCTTTTCTTAGGTTCGCGACGACGTCTGGCGGGCTAACGGGAATTGCCAGGATGAGCTCGGCGAGCGGTTGCTTGCGGAGGGCGTGGATGCTGGCCAGCGTGGTCGCGCCGGTCGCTACCCCGTCATCCACTAGGATTACCCTCTTGCCAGCCAGATCTATTGGCGGGCGGTCGCCATGATAGCGCTGCAGTCGCCGCGCGATCTCCTGCCGCTGGCGTTCGGTCTCTTTTTCTAGGTAATCCGCCGATACGCCCAGGCGTTGTATTAGCTCCTGGTCCAAGAACACGCTGCCATCACTCGCTACAGCGCCCAAGGCCAGCTCGGTGTTATAGGGAGCACCTATTTTCCGGGTGATATAGACGTCGAGAGGCGCTTCCAGCGCTTTGGCGACCTCGTAGCCCACCACCACGCCACCGCGAGGAATAGCCAGCACGATCACATCCGGCTTGCCTCGCAAGAAAGCCAATTCCTTTGCCAGCGCCATGCCGGCTTGGTGACGATCACGAAACTGCATCTGAAGCACCTCCTTGTGCTTAACTCCCGCCCAGCTCCGCCATCGCTAGCTCGCTGTAGATCGGCCCCGATGGACGCAGGTCGCTCCGCATGAGGTACACCTTGTCCACGTGCACGACGGCCGCTTCGCGATGCTGGGCACGTTGCAGTTGCTGCCCCAACGCCGAAACCTGGGCAGGCGTGGCATTGCGCGACGTTCGTGCCAGCGTCAGGTGTGGGGAAAATCCCCGTTCCTCCGGCTCGAAGCCAAGATCGGTCAGAGCTTCCTCGATCTCCTTTTGCAGCGTAGCCAATGGCCCAACATCGCCGGCAACGCCCACCCATACGACACGCGGCTGGCGATGGTTGGGAAAGCATCCCACCTGCGCCAGTGCAAGATCAAAAGGCTGATGCTGCGCGCAAACCGTGCGAATCACCTCGACGATCTCCGGCACATCTGCCTGCGGCACGTCCCCCAGGAACTTGAGCGTGAGATGGATGTCTTCTGGACGCACCCAGCGGCACGTCTCGCGTGCGACCTGTCTCTGTAGGTCGGCTTGGATGCGGCGCAACGCCTCCTGCATCTCGGCGCTGAGCCTTATGGCGACAAAGGCACGCACCGTCTCTGGCATCTCTTCTCCCTCCTCACGCGCACTAGTCTGCTAGTCCCAGCAGGCGAGCCACGTTGCCACCCATGATATCTGATAGCACGGCGGATGGAAGCGCTGCCTCTCGCACGTGCTGCAGGAAGCGCTCCTGCTGAATCAAAGGGTAGTCAGTAGCAAAGAGGATCTTCTCGCGACATATCTGGGCCGCCAGGGCAAAGATGCGCTTATCATACAGATAGAGCGAGGCCGCTGTGTCGTAATAGGTATTGCGCAGAACCTGCTGCACCTCAGGCATCAGCTCGTAAAAGAGCAAGCCCCCTCCCCAATGCGCGCAGATCAGCGTGAGCTCAGGGTGCTGTTGCGCCATCCGGTAGATGACCGCTGGCGTGATGTCCCCTTTGCCGCTATATTCGTGCCCAACTGGCTCGTTGCTATGTACCAGGAGCGGCAGATGCCTTTGCGCCAGCCAGCGCAAAAGCTCGTCCATGACCTGCCTATCGTTCAGGAGGTAGCCTTGCCCATCGGGCATCAGCTCGCCAATGCCACGGCAGCCCAGCGCCACGCATCGTTCTGCCTCCTGCAGCGCCGCCTCCCCGCAGCGGGGATTGACGACCGCAAACCCGATGAGACGATCAGGGAAGCGATGAGTCATCTCCAGCACGTAATCGTTGGCCATCCGACACAAGCCAGGATCAGCCCAGGCAAATCCGAAGGTGATGGCCCGCTCGATCCCCGCCTTGTTAAGGGAGGTGACTAACTCATCCGCCGTTGCTAACCTGGCTTTGGGGTTTGCGTAGAGGAGCTGAAACCAGCGATCTCGTGAGAAGAATCGCTCTCGCTGCTGGGCGACCTCTGGCGCAAAGATGTGCGTGTGCGCATCAATGATCCTCATGATCTTATCATCCCACAATTGGGGCGAAAAGTCAAGCGGTACTGGACAAAAGGTCAGTTGTGAATATCATTGAGAGCGTTCGTGTGGTGGCACGGTCGCCACCGACCGATCACAGGTGGACAGAGGAAACCATGAAAGTCTGGGTGATCTACAATCCGGCCGCGGGGCAGCGTGATGTGCGCAGCGAGGTCCGAGAGGTGGTGGATTACCTGCGCGCGCAGGGATGGGAAGCGAAAGCCTTTGAGACGAAAGCGGCAGGAGATGCTACACGCTATGCGCGAGAGGCGGTCGCGCAGCACTGCCATTTAGTGTTCTCAGCGGGCGGGGATGGCACGCTGAATGAGGTGATCAATGGCGTCGTTGGCAGCAATGTCGCCGTGGGCCCGTTGCCGGTGGGCACCGGCAACGTATGGGCCAAAGAGATCGGCCTGCCAGTATGGGGCCCCTTGCATCCGCAACGTTTGGTAGATACGGTCAAGATCCTGGAAGACGGCTCGATCTATACCGTTGATGTGGGTTGCGCGAACGGCCACTATTTTCTGTTGTGGGCCGGCGTGGGCTTTGATGCGGAGATCGTTGAAGGGATCGAACCGCAGGTGGAGGTCAAGCGGCGCTGGGGCTATCTGGCTTTCATTGCTGAGGGGATTAGCGTGGCCCTGGGGTTCGTGGGCACGCGCGCCCATCTACAGATTGACCAGGTGAGGTTGCGGCGACGCGTTGTGCTGATTCTTGCCAACAACACGCAGAGCTATACCGCCAGGCTGATGCGCGTCGCGCCCGATGCCTGTCTCGATGATGGCTACCTCAATGTGTGCGTTTTCGAAGGAGAAGGGTTCTTTTCCACGGTGCGCCATGTCCTCGGCATGGTAACCCAAATGCATCTGCGCGATCCGCAAGTGTACTACCATCGTGCCCGTTACCTGAAGGTGGAGACGAACAAACCGATGGCCGTACACGTTGATGGCCTACCCATCGGTCATACGCCGCTCGAGATCACGATGGCGCCCCATGCGCTCAAGGTGCTCCTGCCGCGCCGTGTGCGCAAGACACTCTTTGCCGATCCGAATGTTGTCTCGGTGCCGCTTTATGAGGCGGCCAGCGGCCACGCCACATCTGCCACAGCAACCCTACCAGCGCTGGGCAATTAGGGCATCGCTTTTCGCACCGTGGCTCGTTTGTGCTATAATACTCGCAGTAGGCGCTGGAAGGAGCGGTTTCTTTGTTGGCTTTGCGAATGATCTATATGCTCGTGGCGTTGATCCTGAGCATAACCGTGCACGAGTTCTTTCATGCCTGGATGGCGAACTACCTCGGTGATCCGACCGCCAAACGTATGGGGCGTCTATCGCTGAACCCGTTGGTTCATCTGGATCCGATGGGAACGATCATGATGCTGATGGCTGTGTATTCGGGCGTAGGTATCGGGTGGGGCAAGCCCGTGCCTGTGAACCCGTATGGGGGACGGATGAATCCACGCACTTTGATGGGAATCACCGGCTTTGCCGGCCCCTTCTCCAATCTCCTGCTGGCAATAGCAGTGGCCTTCCCCCTCCGTTTTGGGAGCTTGCCGGCGGGTGTGTTGCGCGATTTTACGTGGGTGATGGCGACCGTCAACATCAGCCTGGCGGTTTTCAACATGCTGCCGATCCCGCCCTTGGATGGCTTTAGCGTGCTGATGGCGATCCTGAACGCGATTCGTCGCCCGTGGGCGTACAACTCGTTTCAGGCCCTGGCTCGGTTGGAAAGTCAGGGGCCCATACTTCTCTGGTTGCTCATCATGTTTGGGGCGCTGATGCCGGTCAATATTCTGGGCCTGATTCTCAGCCCACCCATCAATTTCCTTTATCGTCTGATCCTGGGGATATGAGGCCGGCACATGCGGCTGCCTATCGCATGCGGCAATTCTGGGTTGCGGTGCGCGCTGAGCTGGGAGGCTGGCGCCCTCCTGATCTGAGCGCTTATCTCGATGCGCCACAGCAGGCGCTTTTCACGAGGATGACGCGGGCTGACCAGCGGCACAGCGTGGCCGTCTTGCGAGCGCTGCTCGGCGAGCGAGGCAGCGATGCTGTTGACTGGCAGGCCGCATTGCTGCATGATGTGGGCAAAGCAGAGGCGCGGTTGCAGCTATGGCAACGTGCCCTGTGGGTGCTGTTGCGAGCGGTGTCGCCACGTCTGCTGGAGTGGTTCGCCGCAGATCGTCCGGGGAGTTGGCGTTATCCGTTCTACCTGTACCGTGTCCATGCCGCGCGCGGCGCTGAGCTGGTGCGCGCTGCCGGCGGGTCGCCGCTGCTGGTGGAGTTGGTTCGCCTGCACGATACGCCGGCTACAGAGGTCTCGGAACCGGATTTGAGCCGTCGGCTGGAGATCCTCCGGCGGGCGGATGGTTCGCAATAGCGTTTGTTGCAGAGGAGTTATCATGGCCAAGTTGAAAGTGGCGCTGGTGGGTCTGGGAGCGATCGGCTGCTCGATCGGTCTCGGGCTCCGCCGGACACAAGCGGATATCGAGATCATCGGCCACGACAAAGACCCGCTCGCTGCCCGCCAGGCGCAGAAAATAAGCGCGGTGCACAGAACCCATTGGAACTTGATCTCGACCTGCGAAGGGGCGGATGTCGTTGTGCTGTCCATTCCTTTGCCCGGCATTCACGATACGCTCAAGGCCATTGGGCCTTATCTGCGGGAAGGGTGCGTGATTACCGACACCGCGACGGTCAAAGCACCCGTCATGGATTGGGCCGAAGAGCTTTTGCCAGAGGGCGTGTTCTTTGTGGGTGGCGATCCGATCGTATCCGTGGAGGAAACGGGAAGCAGTGCAGCGACTGGCGAGTTGTTCCAGGGAGCAACATGGGTCATATGCACGGCGAAGGGCACCGTGTCCGAGGCGATCCAACTGGTCAGTGACCTGGTGTCGCTCTTGGGCGCCAAGCCGTATTTCATGGATGCCCTTGAACACGACAGCCTGCAAGCCGCGACAGATCACTTGCCGCTTGTGATGGGCGCGGCGCTACTGAATGCGCTAGCGGGAAGCCCGGTGCTGCGTGAGATGAGCAAGGTGGGTGGCAGAAACCTGGCACATATGACGGCGCCGACAATGGCTGACGTTGCATCGCTGCGCGATATTGCCATGCTCAATAGTGATAACATCGCGCGGTGGCTGGGGGAAATGGAGGAAGCGTTGCATCAGGCACGCGAGATCATCGCGCGCGGGGACCGCGCGCAGGTGGAAGCGTTCTTTGCCCACGCGCAAGAGAGCCGGGCGAGATGGCTAGCCGGAGAGCAAGACGACACCCCCGCACCAGAGCTGCGCAGTTTCTCCTTCGGCAGCATGTTTCTGGGGCGCATGTCGCTAAAGAGGCCGCGAACAGACCGCTCAGGCAAGGAGGAGTGAGCAGCGCGTGAGGGCAAGCGCTGCACGGCGACATCTCATGCCCCCCGCTTCTCGGGGGGGGGAGAGAAAGGATAAGCATGAGCATTCAAACGACACCCGGCGATGCTCCTCGGCCAAGCATTTCGGCTGTCCTGCCAGCCTACAATGAAGAGGACAATGTCGAAAAGGCGGTGAGGGATACGCTCGCTGCGCTCAAGATGTATGCTGGCGATCATGAGGTGATCGTGGTGGATGATGGCAGCCGCGATGGGACCTCCGCGGTTGTAACCGCGCTCCAATCTGAGCTGCCCGAGCTGCGGCTGGTGCGTCACCCGGTGAACCGCGGGTATGGCGGCGCGTTGCGCTCCGGTTTTGCGGCCGCGACAAAGGAATTGATCTTTCTCAATGCCTCTGACAACCAGTTCGACCCACAGGAGCTGCGCAACCTGCTGCCGTTAATCGAGAACGCTGATATCGTGAATCCCTACCGGGCCAATCGGCAGGATCCTCTCGTGCGCCGCCTGAACGCGTTCGCCTGGAACTCCTTGATCCGCCTGCTTTTTGGGTATGTCGCGCGCGACATTGATTGCGGGTTCAAGCTGCTGCGTCGAGATGTGCTTGATCATGTGACGCTGACCTCGAATGGCGCCATGCTCGATACCGAGCTTCTGGTGGGAGCCAAGATGCGTGGGTTTCGCATTGTGGAGACCCCTGTGACGCACAAGCCACGGGTCGCGGGATCGCAGACAGGAGCCAAGTTGCGCGTTATCTTGAAAGCTTTCCGCGATCTTTTGATTTTTTGGCGGCGGCTGAATCGCGAATTGCGGAATGAACGGCTACAAAGTGCCCGCTCCTAGCGGGCAGCGCGGAAAAAACTATAACGTCCTGATGGTCGCGCCGACCAGCTTCTTCGCGTCGTACGGGTGTCATGTGCGCATTCTGGAAGAGGCGCGGATACTGCAAAAGATGGGACATCGTGTTACTATTGTTACCTACCACAACGGACAGGATGTCCCAGGCCTGCATATCGAGCGCACAATCAGCATCCCGTGGCGGCGGAACTATGAGGTCGGCTCATCAAGACACAAGATCGCATTCGATGTGCTGCTGATGATCAAGTGTGGCACCTTGACCAGGCTCAAGCCGGATATCATCCATGCGCACCTGCACGAGGGCGTCTTTGTCAGTTACCCGTGGAGCCTGCTCTGGGGTGTGCCGTTGATCTTTGACTTTCAGGGCAGCATGACTGCCGAGATGGTTGATCATCACTTTCTCAACCCAAAGGGGCCTTTTTATCGTCCGGCGCGCTGGCTGGAGGGCGTGCTCAATCGCCTGCCGCAGGCCATCATCACCAGCACCCATCACGCAGCGGCGCTGCTCGCCGACGATTTTGCTGTTGATCCATCGCGCATTACGCCGATTCCTGACTGCGTGGTGGCCGATGAATTCACACCCGCCTGGCGGGAAAGTGGCCGTGCTGAACTGAAAGCCAGCCTCGGCATCCCCGCGGATCGGCAGGTGGTGGTGTATCTGGGTCTGCTGGCTGCATATCAGGGCACCGATCTGTTGTTGCAGGCGGCACAACAGGTGGTGGCGACGCGACCGGATGTGCACTTTTTGGTGATGGGCTACCCGTCGGTGGAGCAGTATCGGCTGCAAGCGCAGGCGCTGGGACTAAACGGGCATGTTACCTTTACCGGGCGAATCCCGTATGAGGATGCGCCGCGCTATCTGAGCCTGGGTGATGTCGCGGTGGCTCCCAAGATCTCGGCGACAGAGGGGGCGGGAAAACTCCTCAACTATATGGCGATGGCGCTGCCTACAGTGGCCTTTGACAACGCCGTTAGCCGCGAGTATCTGGGCGCGGATGGCATCTACGCACCGCAAGGTGATGTGGCGGGGCTGGCACGCGCGCTGCTTTTGGCTCTCGAGGATCGGCCAGATGCGGCGCGGCGTGGGGAGGCATTACGCTGCCGTGCCGTGGAGCGTTTCTCCTGGGATTGGGCAGGGCGGCAGATCGTAAGCATCTATGAGCGCGTACTGGCGCAGCGCCGTTGAGCGGGCGCTCATCTGCCTGATCATCTGACCGGCAAGCCGAGGTCACTCCTTCTGGGCTGAGGCGCATGTGCTTTCAGAGCTGATGTTTTGTATGACTTGAGGATGTCTGCCATGGCCGAATTCGTCCATCTTCACGCTCACAGCGAATACTCCCTGCTCGATGGCCTGAGCCGCCTTCCGGACATGTGCCGGAGCGCGCAGGCGATGGGTATGAAAGCAATCGCGCTGACGGATCACGGGGTCATGTATGGCGCTGTCGAGTTCGCTCATGCCGCGGAAGAATGCGACATCAAGCCGATCATCGGCTGTGAGGTTTATGTCGCACCAAGGCGTATGGATCAGAAGGACCCTCAGCTCGACACGCATCCCTATCACCTCATCCTGCTGGCCGAGAACCAGACAGGCTATCGGAACCTCCTCAAGATCGTGTCCAAAGCTCATCTGGAGGGCTACTACTACAAGCCGCGTGCCGATCGGGAGCTTCTCGCAGAGTATCGTGAAGGACTGATCGCACTCTCCGCTTGCGCTTCGGGCGAGATCCCCCGGCTTATTCTGGATGGAGAAGTGGATAAGGCACGCGAGGCCGCAGCGTGGTATCGCGACGTATATGGAGCGAGCAACTTTTTCTTGGAGCTGCAAGAGCATGAGGGAATGCCGGAGCTGCGTGGCGTCAATGCCAAGCTCATCGAGATCAGCCGCGCATTGAGCATCCCGCTGGTAGCCACCAACGATGCCCACTACATCCGCGCGGAAGAGGCGATCGCGCAAGAACTGCTGCTCTGCATTCAGACTAGCACGACCATTGACGACCCAAAGCGCTTCCAGATGAGCTCGCGGGATTATTACTTGCGAAGCCCAGAGGAGATGGCGCGCCTCTTTGCGGAGATACCCGAGGCGCTGACGAACACTCTGGCCATCGCCGAGCGTTGCCATGTCAACCTGAAGCGCACGCAATATCATCTGCCGCCCTTCGAAGTGCCGCCTGGCTACGACACACAGAGCTACCTGCGACATCTCTGCGAAGAGGGGATCAGGGAGCGATATCACCCTGTCACGCAAGAGGTGATGGAGCGGCTCAACTACGAGCTTGAGCTCATCCACAGTATGGGCTTTGACTCGTACTTTTTGATCGTGTGGGATCTGGTCCATTATGCGAGAAGCCGAGGCATTCTCGTGGGGCCGGGGCGCGGTTCTGGCGCGGCTAGCATTGTCGCCTATTCGCTCGGCATCACCGCGCTCGATCCGTTGGCACACGATCTCCTCTTTGAGCGTTTTCTCAATCCAGGTCGCATTACCATGCCCGATATAGACCTGGACTTCCCTGATGACCGACGCGAAGAATTGATCCAGTATACGGTGCAAAAATACGGCGAGGATCGCGTCGCCCAGATCATCACCTTTGGCACGTTGGCTGCGCGCGCGGCGATTCGCGATGTCGGGCGCGCGCTCGGCATCCCGGTGACGGAAGTGGACCGCATCGCCAAGATGGTTCCCTACGGCCCCAAGGTCCGCTTGCAGGACGCCCTGGAGCCGGGCTCTCCGCTCAAGACACTTTATGACCAAGAGGCCTATATCAAGGATTGGATTGACAAGGCGTTGATGCTGGAGGGAGTCTCGCGTCATGCCTCCACGCACGCTGCTGGCGTTGTGATCGGCGACCTGCCACTGACCGAGTACGTTGCCATCCAAAAGGCGCCGAATGGCGAAGGAAATCTGGCCACTTATTCCATGGAAGTACTGGAAGAGATCGGCCTGCTCAAGATCGACTTTCTCGGCCTCTCCACGCTGACGATCCTGCAGCGGGCGATGGACAACATCCTCAAGATGCACGGCAAGCGGATCGCGCTGGAGGATGTACCACTTGATGACCCGGATATTTACCGACTGCTGTGCACTGGCGAGGTGACGGGCCTCTTCCAGCTGGAAAGTGCAGGGATGCGGCGCGTCCTGCGCGATCTGCAGCCAACAGAGTTTGAGGATGTCGTTGTGCTTCTCTCCCTCTATCGCCCAGGGCCCATGCAGTTTATCCCTACCTATATCAACCGCAAGCATGGCCGCGAGCCGGTGACCTATCCACATCCGGCGCTAGAGCCGATCCTCAAGGATACCTATGGCGTCCTGGTGTACCAGGAACAGGTGCTGCGGATGGCGCGCGACCTGGCGGGATACACCATTGGCGAGGCGGATCTACTCCGTCGAGCTGTCGGCAAAAAGAAGGAAAAAGAGCTCAAAGCCCACTACGAGAAGTTCATCGCGGGCGCGATAGCGCGGGGCTTGAGCCAGCAGGATGCAGAGCAGATCTTTGACGCCATCAGCTACTTTGCCAACTATGGCTTTAACAAACCGCATAGCGCCGCCTACGCGGTGCTCACCTGCCAGACCGCTTACTTCAAGGCCAAATATCCGGTCGAGTACATGGCCGCGCTCCTTTCCGTCGAACGTAACAACCTGGAGAAGCTGGGCATCATCATCGCCGAATGCCGGCGATTGGGAATTGAGATCTTGCCGCCGAGCATCAACCGCAGCGAGCTGGACTTTAGCATCGAGTACATCCCGGAAGAGCAAGTGCGGTGGGCCACGGATAATGCGGCGCTGGCTGCTGATGTGCCGCCGGGAATCACGGGACGCCCCGCGATCCGCTTTGGGTTAGCGGCGATCAAGAACGTGGGCGAAGGGCCGGTTCAGGCGATCCTGGATGGGCGCAAAGGTCAGCCCTTCCAGACTATAGATGACTTTTGTCAGCGCGTGGACCTGCGCCTGGTGAACAAGCGCGTGCTCGAATGCCTGATCAAGGCGGGCGCGCTGGACGATTTCGGCGGTCGCACGCAGTTGCTCGAGCTCATGGATCGTATGGTCGCCTACAGTCACCAGCGGCACGAAGCGCGGGAGGCTGGACAGCAAAGCCTCTTTGACGTGATGAACGCTGACGATACCGGTGAGGTCTCGTTCTTCTACCCCCTGCCGCGACTGGAACCGATACCCGGCAAAAAGCTTCTGGAGTGGGAGAAAGAGCTGCTCAGCACCTATGTCTCCGATCACCCGCTGCAATCGCTCGCCCGTCTGCCGTCGCACCTACTCTCCACGGACCAGATTGACTCTTCCATGAAGGGTCAGGTGGTGGAGATAGCCGGTCTCATCACAGATGTGCGGGTGATCACGACGCGCAACGACAAGATAATGGCGTTTGTCCAATTGGAAGACCTGCATGCGTCCATAGAAGTAGTCGTCTTTCCGAATCTGTATGCCGATACTGCCGAGCTGTGGCGGGTGGACGCCATTGTGCGGGTCAGAGGACGGGTTGACGAGCGCGATGATGAACTCAAGCTCATCGCACAGTCGGTGCAGGAGTATACGCCGGGGCAGGCGAGCAATCCCGATCTGGCTGCGCGGCCGCGCCTGCTGAGGATTATCTTCCAACGCAGCCCGAATCTGGATCGAGATAAACGGCTGCTAAATGACGTCTGCAGGCTGCTCGAAAGCTATCAGGGCAATGATCGCTATCGTTTCGATATCGTCAGCCCGGCGGGCATCGTGCAAATGGATTTTCCGAACTATACGACCAAGTGTAACCCGGAGCTCCAACGCAAGCTGTGTAGCCTGCTGGGTCAGGACGCAGTACAGATAGATTGGGCCTAGGCATCCCCTCTGCTGGCCTGTGTCGTACTGTCGGACATAGGGAAACGCATGCATCATAACAAACGGTCATCGCATCTTTGTCGAAATGCCAGACGGCTCCTCTTGTTTTTTCTCGTGTTTTTGACCCTGCATTCTGCGTCCTCGTCTATGGCCTGTTTTGCCACCGTGCTCGCTGCGCCTGCGGATTCCCTTCCCACTGGCGGCTGGCAGCAATTGCCGGGACCGCCTGGCGCCAAAATCAACGCGCTGCTCGTTGACCCACAGCGCGCGGAGTTACTCTATGCCGCGACGAGCGGTGGATTGTTTCAATCCACGGATGGCGCCGATTCCTGGCGCCGGGTGGGCGACGCAACGCTGGCGACGCAGGAGGTGCTGTCGCTGGCGATCGCACCGTCCGATAGCCGGTATGTCTATGCGGGGACACAACAGGGGTGTGTCTGGCATAGCAGCGATGGCGGGCAATCGTGGCGCGCTTCGACGGAAGGCCTCCCTGCCAAGATCATTTGGTCTCTTGCTGTCGATCCTCTTGTGCCCACGCGCGTTTACGCGGGGAGCGATGCCCTATACCGAAGCGAGGACGGCGGCATGCGTTGGCAACGGTTGTCCTCTCTGGCTGGCATTAGCCGCGTGACGGCCTGTGCGGTGCATCCGCTCGAACCGAATCGCCTGTATGCGGGCACGGAGCGAGGGCTCTGGCTTAGCGAAGATGGTGGAGCTTCGTGGCGCGCTGCGTCCGGGTGGCCGGCGGGAGAAGGGGTCAAGGCGCTCCTTATCACGCGGGGTGCGGGTGCCAATGCGGAATGGGTGTTGCTGGCGGGCACAGATCAGGGGATTTACCGGAGCCGTGATCTCGGCGTTCAGTGGGCGTTTGCGACGGAAGGTGGGATGCGTCAGGCGGTCACCGCGCTCACGTGTCCGGCGGCGCTTCCTTTTGTCCTCTATGCCGCGTTACAGGAACGCGCCATCGCGCGCAGCGTTGATGGCGGGATCACATGGGAGACGATTCCGTTGGCTCTGCGTGGCGGGACGGTAACGGCGCTGGCGCTCGATCCGGAGCGTCCTGGACTGCTCTATGCGGGGACTGCCGCCACGATCTATCGCAGCAAGGACATGGGGGCGCATTGGGAAGAGGCGTCGCGTGGTCTGGTGGGCGCGCACGTTTATGACTTGCAGCGACTCCCGAACCACGCCGACGTGCTCTTTGCCACAACGCGCTGGGGCATCTATCGCAGTCAAGACGGTGGCATAACGTGGCAACTGCTGGCAGACACAGCCCCTGGCGACGCCCTGTCCTTGCTGGTGATGCCACCGCAGACGCTGTACGCAGGGACATGGCAGAGCGATATCTACCGGAGCGCGGATGGCGGTGAGACGTGGGAGCGCGTGTGCGAAAACTTGGCGGGCGGCGCGCCCATCTCGGTGCTGGCGCGGAGCACTGACGGTGCCACGGGGCCGGAAACGATCTATGCGGGAACTGCTGGCGCAGGCGTCTGGCGCAGCCGTGATGGCGGGGCGAGCTGGCAAGGGATCCATACCGGCCTCAGGAACCCCTACGTCCTGGCGCTGGCGTTCACCTCTACGCCTTCCACCAGGCTGTTCGCGGGGACAGCCGAGGGTGCTTTTGTGCTCAACCTGCGACAGGATCGCGCTGGGCAGCCTTTGGTATGGCAGAGCGTGACCGATCTCCCTATCAAAGAGATACGAGCCCTAGCCGTGCATGCCCCTTCGGGCAGCGTCTACGCGGCCACGCCCGAGGAGCTGTTCGTCAGCCGTGATGGCGGCGTCGAGTGGAACCGCCTCGACGTGCAGGCATTGGCATCGTATGAAGCCGGCATCCAGACCATGGCGCTGCCCACCCCACAGGGTAGCACATGGCTCTCTCATGTTTCATTGTACTTGGGGACGGAGCGAGGCATCTTGGTCAGCCACAATGGAGGTGCGGAGTGGCAGGCTGTGCTACCCGGCCATTGGGTGGACCGGCTCGTCGTAGAAGGCGCTGGCTCGCAGAAGGTCTTTGCTGCCGTGCGCAACGGCGGCATCTGGATGGGCGTCGAGCGCTCGCTGCTGGCGATTCCTTGGGCGGCATTGTTGATCGGCCTGGGAGCAGTGGCGGGGCTGGGAGGGTATGTCTGGTGGTGGCGACGACGACGGCAAGCGCAGCCACCCCATGCGGAGACGCCGCCAGTGACTGCGGCGCAGCCGCCAGCAGATATGTGGGACCCCGTGGTGCGCGACGTGCTGCGGCGAGAGATGCAAGTCTCCGGGGACACGCTGACGTTGGTACCGGAAGAATCGCGCCTGGCAGCGTTGCAGGGCTACTATGAGCGCCACCAGGATGAGGATCTGATCTGGAAGCCGGCACCGCCGGCCATTGAGATCAATCAGGCGCGGCGCATCCAGGCGTTTCTGCGCAATTGCGACAAGGCGCAAGCGTCATTGGATAAGCCGGCGGCGTTCCGCACCGCTGCATCGCGGATGACGGATCAGCTTTGCAGCGCCCTGGGCTTGACCCGCGTGGCGGGCCGGACGCACCGTCATCTCAACGCCTTTGTGGTGGAGGGGGCCGCGCTACGGCTGCGCATCCCGTCGCGCTTTCCGATCATCTTTGTGCGGGCAGCGGATTTCACTGCGGACGATATCCGGGACGTGCGTGACATGATGGATATCTTGCACGTGACCAGCTACTTTGCCCTGGTGGTCGCGCTTTGCCCGCCAGCAAAAGGGGATACGGCCGAGTTGCGCTCCGGTTCAGCCGCGACGCTCCGCAAGCTGGCCAAAGAAACGGCGCATGACCTGATTGTCTTGGATGCCGACGATCTCTTCTCTATCATGGTGGCCAAGCGGCGGGACCGCCAGTTGATCCGCCTGATCTTGCAGCAGGTGGATCTGACTGTCGTATCGCCCTACGTGACCTACGGCCCAGTGCCCGAGAACATGTTCTTCGGCCGCGACCAGGAGATCAAGACAATCACCCGCACGATTGCAGATGGCAGCTTTGCCATCGTGGGTGGGCGCAAGATCGGCAAGACCTCGCTGCTGTCGCAGATCAATCGCCTGTTATCTGCGACGCCGCCTTACCGGCCGTTCTATCTCGATTGCCAGGCGGTGCAGGACTATCGCAGTCTCTTTGCGGCCATGCGCAACCGCTGGCAGATCAGCGCGCCGGCAGAAGCAGATGCCGGCGAGGCCGACGCGGCATGGTTTGAAGCCATGCTGCGGGAGCTTGCGGCGTCGCAGGGGGCCGTTGCGCCGGGTGGCACAGCGCCGGCGGCAGAAGATGCCGCGCCACGCGTGGTTTTTCTGCTCGACGAAGTGGATGCCCTGTTGGCGTACGATCTGGCGCACCAGGAGCAGCTTATGCACCTCTTCCGCACGTTATCGCAGGAGAACCGTTGTCGCTTTGTCTTCTGTGGTGAATTGGTGCTGCATCAGCGGCTGCGGGACCCGCGGTCGCCGCTCTTTAACTTCTGCCAGGTCGTGCGCCTCAGCTTTCTTACACCGGAGAGCGCCCGTCAGGTCATCGTCGAGCCGATGCAGGAGCTGGGCGTCTTGCCGACGGATCCGGAACCATTGGTCGCGCAGATCATCGAGCTATCCTGCGCCCACCCGAACATCGTGCAATACATCTGCCAGCAATTGCTGGTGCAGGTAAATGGCCGCGAGGCGCGGGAGATCACGATCGCCGACCTAGATGCCGTGAGTGCGTCGCGCTTTTTCGTTGATTATTATCTCGCGGTGATGTGGGGTGATGCCACCCCGCTGGAAAAGATCATCACCCTGTTGATGGTAGATCGCCCGCTGCTGACGATTGATGAACTGCTGTGGCTGCTCACGGAGGAGCGGCCCGGCTGGTCGGGGATGCGCGTCTCGGCAGCGGCGGTGGAAGCAGCGATTGAGCATCTGGTGCTTTGTTCCGTCCTGGATCGCGAGAGACAGTACGTGACGTATGCTGCGCACTCTTTCCCTGACATTGTAGATGCGAATGAGGATGTATCGGCGTTGCTGGCCAGTCTCCGCCAGGAGCACCTGGCGCTCGCCGATGCCGCGCACGTTGAGGGTAGTGCCCATGCGTGATTACATCTTCAAGACCAAGGGGCCGCTAGATCCCGCACGGGACGAGGATGTGCTGATGGAGCGGCGGGAGATGTGGCAGCTTCTGCGGCTGGCCACGCAGCCGATGGTCTATAGCTATGTGGCGCTGCTCAGCCCGCGCCAGATGGGAAAGACGACCACGCTTTACAAAGTGCGCGCTATGCTGGAGCGACAGGATTGCGGCGTTGCCCTGGTTGATCTGTCGCCGTTGGAGGGGCGCGACGAGCAGCCCGAGTCGGGCGAAGCGGACTGCTATCGCTTTGTCTGTCGGCAGATCCTTGCCGATCTGGCCGGGCAAATGCGGCTGCCGCGTGCCACACGGGAAAAGCTGGAGGCGGTGGACGATCCTACCCGCTTTCACGATTTCCTGCTGGAGGTGGCGCAACGGGCGCGTCCGCCGCGATTGGTGATCATGCTGGACGAGGTGCGAGCGGTGCCAGCAGCCTTTGCCAGCGCCTTCTTCGGCACGATCCGCAGCATTTTCACCAGCCGTCGCAAGGAGAGCGAGCAGGCATTGGAAAAGTATCTGTTCGTCTTTTCCGGGGCGGCAGAGCTTTACGAGCTGACGAGCGGCAAGAACTCGCCGTTGAATATCTGTGAGACGATCTACCTGCGCGATCTCGATACTCACGCCGTGCGCATGCTGGTCGCCAAACTGGAGCGCATTGGCGCTCGGGTGCCGCCCGCCGCAGCCGACTATATCTACGCGCAGACGAAGGGACATCCCTACCTGACACAGCGACTGTGCTCAATCCTGGAGCTGCATCAGGTGCCAGAGGTGACGCAAGAGGCTGTGGATGAAGCAGTGGCGGAGCTTTTGCGCGGCGACGACAACATTGACCATATCACGCGCCAGCTCGATGCCGAGCCGGCGGCGCGGATGTTGGCGCGGAAGCTCGCTGTAGCGGCGAAAGAAGGGCGGCATGCTGATATCCCCTTCAGCCGGGCCAATCATGATGTCTCGCGTCTGGAGATGATTGGCGTTGTTGCCGAAGATGTCAATCTGTCCATTCGCAACCCGATCTACCAGCGGGCGCTGGAACGCTATTTTGACCTTGGCGATGGGCATCCTGGCCCGCTGTCGCGTTTGCAGCGGGCTGCCTTTCCGCTGCTGCTGGGGATCCTCCTGCTGCTGACGCTACCGAATCTTGTGCTATATACGAATGAGGTGTTGCTCTCAGAGCGCTTTGTCAACCAGCCAATCATGCTTCCCGCTCTTCAGGTGTCAGGGTACGTGCGGCATCACACGTTGATCGGCGTGGGTAAGGAGCAGACTATCACCGTAGAGATCGTCCGCCCTGCGAGCCAGGATGTCGCGCCGGTGCGTGCCGCGATCGAGCCGCTGGAGAGCGACCTGACCAGCGCGGATGGCAATTACACCCTGTTATATGAGGGCACGCACGAGAGCAAGAGCTTTGTCGTGGCGTTGCGCAAGAGCGGTCGCTTGCAGGACTTTGTCTTTCCCTACCTGACGCAGCGTCAGCGCCATGTGAATCTCTATATCCTGTCCGCTGCGGAGACCAACACGCTGGCGAATGCCGCGCCCGCATACACGGTAACGATGAAGGTGGACTATTTTTCGGCCTTCTTGGGATCAGTGGTCGTCTGGCTGGTCAGCATCTTCGCTGGCGTGGGCAGCCTGCTCAGCCACCTAGACACTGTGAGCGGGTGGCTTTCGTCCCTGGTAGGAAGCGCGCGGGAGCGGAGAGAGGGGCGCGATTAGCTCATGGCCGACACGACCTTCCGCGCCGCAGCCCAGCACCGCTCTCTGCCCGGCAACGCCGTCATCTATTGGCTATTACGTGCAGTGTGCTTGTTGCTGTTTCGGCTCCTCACTCGTTATCGCGTGACCGGACGCGGGGATCTCCCGACAGAAGGACCGCTATTGGTGGTAACGAATCATCTGCATCGCCTGGACCCGCCGTTGATCATGGCCACCCTGCCGTATAGGATGGTGGTGATGGCGGCGGACAAGTACGAGCGCACCCTGATGGGGCTCTTCTTGCGCGGCGCCGGAGCGATCTTTGTGCGGCGGGGCGAGGTGGACCGGATAGCGCTGCGTCGAGCGCAAGAGGTGCTGGCGGGCGGCGGAGTGCTGGGCATTGCCCCGGAGGGAACACGCAGCCCCACCAGCGCGCTGCAAGAGGGGAAGAAAGGAGCGGCGTTCCTAGCATATCGCGCTGGCGTGCCGATCCTGCCGGTGGCGCTCTGGGGCGTGGAGAAGGTGCCGCACGCGCTGCTGCGGCTGCGCCGCGCGCCGGTGCATGTGGCGATCGGACCTGCCTTCATGCTGCCGCCTGTTCAGGGCAAGCCGTCGAGCGAAGACCTGCAGCGAGCGACCGATCTCATCATGTGCAATCTGGCGCGGCTCCTGCCGGAGCAGTACAGGGGAGTGTATCAACGGAGCGTCGCTGGGGATGGGGCGCGCGGCGCAGTCTAGGCAGGACATGGCGGATGATCAACTTACACAACCATACTACCTGGTCCGATGGCCGCTTTTCGCCAGAGGAGATCGTGCAGACCGCGCTGGCTGCTGGGCTTACCCACGTGGGCATCAGCGACCATTTTCGCTCTGCCAAGCTGGGCGCGTCGGGCTACTATGTGGTGATCGAGGAATTCGACCGCTACGTAGCCGAGCTGCGGTCATTGGGCGCGGCATATGCCGGCCGAATCCAAGTCCTGGTCGGCATCGAGATAGACTTTTCTGAACGCACGCCCTTGGCGCAGCTGTGGCGAAAGGGTTTCCAGGAAACCCCGCTGAATACGCTGGACTATGTCCTGTTCGAGTATGTCGCTGATCGAGACTGGCGTGGATACCCGCTGTCGGCGCTTATTTCGTATCGTCGTTGGCTGCATGTCCCTGTTGGCCTGGCGCACAGCTTTTTGGCGCGGAACTTTGCGCCGACGCTCCCCGCGACGGAACTGGCGCAGACGCTAGCTGAGCAGCGTATCTTTGTGGAGCTGAACACTGCCGAAGAGTACACGGCGGCCGTCTCTCCCGCTGACGAGCCGGTCCCTTACTACCGCTATCCAGACCCATACAATGGGGCATTCTTTGCGGCATGTCATGAGCACGAGGTCCTCTTTTCCGTGGGCAGCGATACCCACCGCTATCTGGAGCATGTGGCTATGGTGGAGGATGCGCACGATTTCCTGCGGGCGCAGAACCTGGCGGAGCGTCTCATCACAAGACGGTTATCTGATGAAATCAACTAAAGATTAGGGGATCGCTTCGCTCCCTCGCAATGACAGAGCCAGTGTCATTGCGAAGGAGCGAAGCGGCCGAAGCAATCTCCAACCAGCTACATAAGGGATTGCTTCGCCGCGGTGCGGCTCGCAATGACAGACCGGAGTGGTCAGCTTTCTCCATGAATGAACGAATCTCAAGAAGCCAGGACCATGTCGCGTCCTGAGCACTGAGGGAGGATCAATGGACTGGAATCTGCTGTACAAGGAGGTGCAGCCATGAAGCAGTTGCTCTCCGGAAATGAGGCGATCGCACGCGGTGCCTGGGAGAGCGGAGTCCATGTGGCCACAGCGTATCCGGGCACGCCCAGCACTGAAATTCTGGAAACCCTGGGGCGGATGCCCGGTGTCTATGCCGAGTGGTCTCCTAATGAGAAGGTCGCGATGGATGTGGCGATCGGCGCGGCCTATGCGGGGCGCAAGGCGCTCGCCGCCATGAAGCATGTGGGCCTGAACGTGGCGGCAGATTCGTTGTTTTATGCCTCCATGACCGGCACAGAGGGGGCATTGGTGGTCGTTTCGGCGGATGATCCCGGCATGCACAGCTCGCAGAACGAGCAGGACAACCGGCAGTAC
The DNA here is from genome assembly GCA_019873665.1 of Chloroflexota bacterium. Taxonomy (GTDB): domain Bacteria; phylum Chloroflexota; class Anaerolineae; order JAAYEA01; family JAAYEA01; genus JAIOAV01. The sequence continues at coordinate 52,723 of JAIOAV010000002.1, read as the reverse complement.
GCCAAGTTCGCCCGCATTCCCTGCCTGGAACCCACCGATAGCCAGGAGGCGAAGGATCTGGTGCGGTCGGCATTTGAGATCAGCCGACAGTTCGATACGCCGGTGCTGCTGCGCACGACGACGCGCATCTCGCATTCCTATAGCCTGGTCGAGTTGGGATCGCGGGAGACGCCGCCGGAAGGGGCGGTGGACTTTCATGTCAATGTGATGAAATACGTTACCGTCCCTGCGCATTCGCGGCTGTTGCATCCGGTGATCGAAGAGCGCATCGAAAGGCTCAAGGACTTTGCCGAGGGATTCCCCTTTAATCGGATTGAACGAGGCACGCGCAAGTTGGGTATCATCACGCATGGGGTAACCTATCAGCATGCGCGCGAGGTGTTCCCGGACGCCTCCTTTCTTGTGCTCGGCATGACCTACCCGATCCCACCGCAGATGGTGCGGCGTTTTATCGCCGAGATGCGAGACGCGGGTGGCGATGTGATCGTGATCGAGGAGCTGGACCCGTTTATCGAGGATGAGATCAAGCTGCTGGGCATCCCGATCCGCGGGAAAGAGATCATCCCCCTCATTGGCGAGCTGACGCCAGAGATCATCCGCGAACGCGCAACGGTGGCGGGGCTGCTGCCCGGCGACACGCGACTTCACGCGGTGCCACTGGAGGCAGGAGCGCTTCCGCAGCGCCCGCCCATCTATTGCCCCGGCTGTCCGCACCGCGGCCCCTATTACATCATGCACAAGCTCGACCTCATCGTGAACGGTGATATCGGCTGCTATTCGCTCGCTTTCCAGCCGCCGCTGAGCGCCACGCACACCGTGGGCTGCATGGGCGCCGGCATCGCTGTGGCGCATGGGATCCAGAAGGCGGGGATCACGCAGAGAAATGTCGCCACTATCGGCGATTCGACCTTCTTCCATACCGGCATGCCGGCGCTCCTGAACGTGGCGCACAACAAAAGCAAGGTCATGACGGTCATCCTAGACAACCGCGTTACCGCCATGACAGGACATCAGCCCAACCCGGGGACCGGCCGCACGCTGCAGGGCGCGGAGACGGCGCAGATCGAGTTCGAGCCGCTGGTGCGCGCTCTGGGCATCAAAGAGGTCCATACGGTGGATTCGTACAACCTGGCCGAGGTGGAGCAGGTGATGCGCCACTGCCTGGAGCTAGATGAGCCGTCGGTGGTGATCGCGCGGCGGGAGTGCGCGCTGCTGCCGGAGGTGCGGCGCACGTGGCGGCCCCTGAAGGTGGACCTGGAGCGGTGCATCGCATGTGGCCGTTGTCTCCAGGTGGGGTGTCCGGCTGTGGTAATGAGTGAGGAGGTCAACGAGCGCACGGGACGACACAAGGCGCGCATTGACCCACTCCTCTGCACCGGCTGCGAGATTTGCGCGCAGGTCTGTCCGCGCCACGCCATCCTCACCCGCGCGCAACTGGAGGAGGCGGAAGCATGAAACCCATCAACTTTTTCCTCACCGGTGTCGGCGGACAGGGCACTCTTTTGGCCAGCGACGTGGTGGCGCTGGTCGGCGCGCGACTCGGCTACGACGTGAAGAAGGCGGAAGTGCACGGCATGGCACAGCGAGGGGGCAGCGTCGTCAGCCAGGTGCGCTGGGCAGAGCATGTCTATTCCCCACTGATCAGCCGCGGCGAGGCGGATTACTATCTGGCGTTTGAACGACTGGAGGGGTTGCGCTACGTCGAGTTCCTGCGGCCTGGTGGCGTGGCTGTCATCAACGATTATGCGATCCCGCCGCTGTCAGTGGCGGCGGGGCATGAACGCTATCCAGAGGATGAGCAGGTGCGCCGGGCGCTGCGAAAAGTGGCAGGCTGTGTTTGTTTCATCCCCGCCACTGAGATCGCCGAGGAGCTGGGGAATGCTCGCACAAACAATGTCGTACTCCTGGGCACGCTGACCTGGTTCCTGGAAGTATCGCCGGATGTTTGGTTGGAGACGATCGCGGAGCGTGTGCCGGCGCGGTTCGTGGAAGTGAACCGGCAGGCATTCCTGCGGGGCCGCGAGGCCGCCGGCCACTGCGTGAGCGCACAAGACAGATCGCGTGGGGGATAGCCGTCCCCCACGCGACGTTGGTCCCCTTGCATCTCTACGCTTTTTTCTCATCCTCGTCTGACCATTTCCACCGCCCCTCGAAGCGGAGCGCGTCGGCAAAGGGTGACTGTGTGACAAGCTCGCGCACCTGCGTCTGTGTCTTGTGCGTTCCCTGCCAGGCATCCGCTTGAGCCACATGCAGGAGAAGGCGTGCGGCGACCATCGCCGATATCTTTAGTTCCAGCGGCACGACCTTGTCCACTGTGTCGGCTGGCGTGTGGGCGTATCCCTGGCGCGGTGGCCCTCCGGTGTGCCCCAGTGAACCGGCCGGCACCCCACTCATCACAAACGCAAAGTGGTCGCTATAGGGATGGAACGCTGAGGTTATCGCGAGATCATACGCCATCTCCTTGGCGGCATCTTGGAAATAGGGAATCAGCTCAGGGCACCCGTGCAAGGCCAACGCGTTGGCGATATTGGCCCCCGTTACGTCCAGATTGAGCATGAACTGGATCTTGGGCAGCTCTGCGGCGTGAGCCGCGACGTAGGCATCGGAGCCGATCAAGCCCAACTCCTCCACCCCAAAGCCGATAAAGCGAAGGGTACGACGCAACAGACCCTTTTGCATGCCCAGCGCCCGGGCCGCCTCCAAGACAAGCGCCATGCCCGAGGCATTGTCGGTGGCGCCTGCGCACAGGTCGTGGGAGTCCAGGTGCCCACCCACAATGACGATTTCATCCGCAAGATCGGTCCCCGGCAGCTCGCCCACGACGTTCCACGACGTTACGGGCTCGGTCGCGCTTTCCACTTGCAGGCGTATGCGCGGTTTGTCGCCCGTCTGCACGAGGCGCACTAGACCCTGTCCCTCCTCATATGTCAGGCCCACGCCCGGAATATGCGCGCCCTTTTCTGGCAGGCCACCGGTGATGGGCAGATAGCCGGGATTGTTGTCAATGAACAGAAAGGCGGCAGCGCCTGCCTCCTGCGCCCGCATGTATTTCTCCATGCGGTGGATGTAGCGCTTGTCGTCGGGCGGCATGCCGTTCATGACCAGCGCTGCCTTGCCCGCGATCTCATCCTTGTGTTTGGCGATCTCCTCTGGCGTGCCGTAGCCCAGGTTGATCAACTCTAGCTGCGTATCGCAAGGGACGCAATAGGGAAGGGCAATGCAGGGCACGGTGCGCGGCGCGGAGCCGAGCAGTGTGATCTGCGCGAGCCCCCGCTGCCAGCCCCGTGCCGCAAAAGGCTCCAACGCCACCTTCTCCAGACCATACGCCGCGAACTTGGCGGCGACATAGTCGGCGGCTTGGCGATACCCCGGCGAGCCAACGAAGCGATGACCACAGGCATCGCAAAGGTAGAGCAGATTCTGCCATGTCTCACTGCTCGTCCAAATCTCTCCACAGATTGCCTTGTCCAGCGTTTTGATGTCCATCTCCACTCCTTCTGTGATCAAGCTATGGCTTAGTTTATGTTTCCTGCGTCAAGCGTCAAGGCGCAGCGGCCATAGCTTTCTGCGATGCAGAGGGATCGTCGGGCCCGAAGATGGGGTCATCGCCGCTTGCTATTGTCCTCCGTAGCCTGAAGAGGTCTGGCTTTGACGGAAAACGATACCGGGGCAATTGCATTGAAATGGACTAGTATATAGCTGTCTCCAGAGTGAAGGGCGACCATGAGGGAAGTGCCGGATTAGGCGCTGCTAGGTGATCATGGACGGGGTGTATCCGCACTACCGGCGCGCCTGAAGTGGCCGAGCCTGCGGGACATCGCCATGATCGCAAGTGAGCGACACAGGAGTCCGGACACAATTGCCCTGATGGAAGAGCGGCTTTTTGATTTTCGCCGTCTTGTGCTATGATACTCATACACGGATACCATTGTTCGCCTGAGCTGACGCCGCTGCGGCTGGGCCCTTGTGTTGAGTTTGTGAGGCACGCAATGATCCCACTGATGTTGAGTCTGCGCAACTTTATGTGTTATCGGGAGACCGATCCCCCGCTCGATCTGCGCGGCATTCACCTGGCGTGTCTGGCCGGCGCCAACGGGCACGGCAAGTCCACGCTCCTGGACGCGATGACGTGGGCGCTGTGGGGCAAGACGCGCGCCAAGAGTCTGGATGATATCATCACGCTGGGCCATGATGATGCGGAAGTGCAATTCGAGTTCGCGCTGGCCGGCAACCACTATCGTGTTATCCGCAAGCGGACGCGAGGGCGCGCCACGTCGCTGGAGTTGCAGATCAAGAACGGCGACGCGTTCGCGTCCATGAGCGAGCCGACGGTGCGCGCGACCGACGACAAGATCAGCAGCATCCTCAAGATGGACTATGAGACGTTCATCAACTCGGCATATCTGATGCAAGGGCGCGCTGACGAGTTCACGATGCGGACGCCGGCAGAGCGCAAGCGCATCCTGGGCGAGATTCTGGGACTTGCCATCTATGACGAGTACGAGCAGCGCGCCAAGGACAAAGGGAAGGAAGCGGCCTTGCGCGAGACGCAGATCGCCGCGCGCCTGGCCGAGATAGACCGCGAGCTGGAGCACGAGGCGCGCTACGCGACCGAGCTGGCGCAGGCGCAGGCGCTGGTGGAGCAACTGGCCGGCGCGTCGCGGGAGGCGGAGCTGGCGGCCAGGAATCTCCAGGAGCGCAAGAACATCTTTGACCTGCAGCAGAAGCAGTGGGAAGAGCTGCAAAGCCGCATCGCGCGGCGGAAGCGCGAGAGCCAGGAGACAGCGGAGCGGTTGGCCAAGGCGAAGCAGCAGATCGCCCACCTGGAGTCGGTCATGGCGCGGCAGGCCGAGATCGAGGCGGGTTACGCAGCATTGCAGGCTGCCCGGACGCAGGATGCCGAGCTGAACGCGCAGTTAGCGCAATTGCTCCGGCTGAAGGACGAAAAGAACGCCTTGGAGCAGCAGATCGGCAACGCGCGCACGCGACTGGAGGCGGAAAAGCGGCATCAAGAGCAGCGGGCGGCAGAGCTGGAAAGGAGGATCGCCGATGCCGATCGCCTGGTCGCGGCGCTGGCAGATGTGCAAGCGCGGCTCAAGGGACTGGAGGAGCGAGAAGCGGAGCGCGAGGGGAAGCGTCAGCAGATCCAGGAGATGACCAATGAGGTTGCCTCACTGGAGGCAGCCAATGCGCGGCTACACAACGAGATGAGGGCGCTGCGGGCCAAGATTGATACCCTAATGACAGCGGAGGCCAAGTGCCCGCTCTGCCGCCAGGACCTCAGTGCGACACAACAGGCCGAGCTGGTGGCGGCGATGGAGGCGGAGGGGCAGCAGCAGGCGGAGGAGTATCGCGCCAGCAAGGCGCGCGTGGAAGAGCTCAAAGCGGCCATTGGCCGGCTGCAGCAGGAGTGTCGGGAGGTTGACCGTACATTGCAGATGCGCAGCGGCTTGCAGCGGGAGGAGGCAGCGCTGGCGCAGACGATACGTGATGCGGAGGTGGCGCGTCAGGAACTGCAGACCGCGCGCGAGACGATCGCCGACTTGGAGGCGCAACTGGTCGCTGCGGCCTTTGCCGCCGAGGCGCGGGCAGCGATGCAACAGGTGGAAGAGCGGATCGCGCAGCTCGGCTACGACGAAGCGCAGCATACGACGATTCGACAGCAGGTGGAAGCTGGGCGCCCGTTTGAGGCGGAAAAGCGCGAGCTAGACGCGGCGCAACGCCTCCTGGAACGGGAACAGGCGAACCGGCAGGAGCTGGAACGCGCCGTGCGCCGCAGCGCAGAGGAGCTGGCGGAGGAACGCGCCAAACAGGAGGAACTGGAGAAGGCTCTGGCCGGCGCGGAGGATGTGAGGCGCGAGTTGCGAGAGGCGTTGTCCCGACTGGAAGAGACGCGCATGCGGGAGCAGCGGGCGCGCACTGATCTGGGCGCGGCCAAGCAAAAGCTGGAGTACTGCAAAAGCTTGCGCCAGGAACGCGAGCGCCAGGTGGCGCAGCGCCAGCAGGCGGCGCAGGAGCGTGCCATCTATGCGGAGCTGCAGGTGGCGTTCAGCCAGAAGGGGCTGCGCGCCTGGATCATCGAGGACATTATCCCGGAGTTAGAGGAGGAAGCGAACCGGCTGCTGGCCCGCATGACCGACAACCGGATGCATCTCCAGTTCAACACGCAGCGCGAGACGCAAAAGGGTGATGTGGTTGAGACGCTGGAAATCCTGATCGCCGACGAGCTGGGCACGCGCGGCTATGAGATGTACAGCGGTGGCGAGGCGTTTCGCGTCAACTTTGCCATCCGCATCGCGTTGAGCAAGCTGCTGGCACGGCGCGCCGGCGCGCAATTGCAGACGTTGATCATTGACGAGGGCTTTGGCACGCAGGATGCCCAGGGGCGGGAGCGGCTGGTGGAGGCGATCAACTCGATCAAGGACGACTTTGCCTGCATCCTCGTCATCACGCACATCGAAGAGCTGCAGGACGCCTTCCCGGTGCGGATCAATGTGGTCAAGACGGCGGAAGGCTCGCGCGTCGAGGTGATCTAGCTTGACGTTTTGCCCCATTTGGCTATACTAGGGGCATCCGGGGCGTAGCGCAGTTGGTAGCGCGCATGGTTTGGGACCATGAAGTCGGAGGTTCAAGTCCTCTCGCCCCGATGGGTGCGGGTGTAGCTCAGTTGGTAGAGCCCCTGCCTTCCAAGCAGGTTGTCGCGAGTTCGAGTCTCGTCGCCCGCTCTGAAAGCCATCGCCGGTGTGCGCCGGCGAGGGCTTTTTGCTTAGCAAACGCGCCAGTTTCGCTTGAAAGCGAAATCTGGGAGTGCTTTTCGCATGGAATGCGCTATAATATCGTTGGCCTCGGATTTTTGGCGTTGGCACGGAGGCGCGACAATGCCCAAATCGTTTCTGGAAAAGATGCAGGATCGGCATAACCGACGCACCAAGAGGGCGATACGCAAGGCGATTACCGGCTCTGGCGACAGCCTCAAAGTGCAGGCTAGGAAGAAGATACGGAAGGCACTCACCGGCTCATCGGCCCCTCTCGGCACACAGATTCACAAGCGTATCGGCTGTGGGTGCTTCGCCTTGCCGCTTCTGCTGGCGACTATGACCATTGCGATTTGCACCTATTACGGTTTCCTTATGTGCAAGGAGGGGAGGAATGAGAAGACATGATGTAGTTCTGGTAATCCTCGTGGCGGTCGTAGCTCTCTTGTTCATATGGGGTTCTTCGTTTGTCCGAGCTGAAGAGCCTCCAGAGACTCTAACTGCTTCCATCTATCTACCACGCATCGAGAAACTTGCCGTCCCTACCGCGACACCAACAACCACGCCCAGTCATACGCCGACACCAACGATCACCTCGACTCCAACAAGCAGCGCTACGCCGAGTTCCACACCGACCACAACAGCTACATTTACAAGCACATCGACCAGGACGATCACTTCTACCATCACCGCGTCACCTACCGGAACTAGGACGGCGACGAATACACTGACCAGAACACGGACGGCGACGCCGACGCACAGTCGCACGCCTACTAGAACAAGGACGCCAACCGTGACCTGGACGCCGACCCGTACACCTACGCGAACGCCCACGAGTGCGCCTAGTGGCGTTTACGTTCTTCCCAATCATACCTACTATGTAGACAGCATCAACTACCTGCATATACTGGGCGAGGTTTGGAACAACACCTCAAACTATCTACGCTTTGTCAAGATCACCGCCAATGTCTTTCGGCAGGATGGACAGCTATTGGCCACTGACTTCACGTACATTCATCTTGATAACCTTGCGCCTGCTGACAAGACTTGCTTTGAGATACTACTCTCTCAGCCTGCTGGATGGGCTTCGTATCGGTTTGAGTCGCCTTCCTTCTGGACGGATGGCGAACCGGCACCCAACTTGTTCATCTATAATCACTCTGGCTCATACGATTCTAGGTTCGGCTGGTACACTATCATCGGGTTGGTGCGCAACAATGATAGCCGGCGCGTGGAATATGTTAGCCCGGTCGGAACCGCATATGATGTCGCCGGGAAGGTTATCGGCTGTGAGTTTTGCTATGTGAGCAGCACTCACCTTGACCCTGGGCAGGAGAGCAGCTTTGAGATGTTGTTCACAGGGCGGAACTATTCTGATCTTGCGTCATACCGGCTTCAAGTAGATGGCGATCCGCGTTAACGAGGATTCATCGCAACTAGAGGCATTGCCGGGTTAATCAACCTCGGCAATGCCTCCGTCTTGGATACATAGTACATGCGTGTAGCTGCTCCGCTGATGGCCGCCAGTCGGCCATCACATGCGCCCTCTATCCTCCCTACGGCGGGCCTTGCTTCTCCGCATAGACCCCGAACCAGTCGGCGATCTCGTGCTCGCGCTCGTGGCGCTCCTCCTCGCGCCGCCGTTGGCGAAAGTCCTCGATGCGCATAAAGATCTCTTTCTGGACTGCCGAAGGATCATAGACCGAGTCAAAGGTGAACTGCCCTTGCCCGGCCGTCTGGATGATCACGTTCCCCATGTTCAGCAGGCTATGCCAGAAGCCGGGGATCACAAAGCGGATGTCCTGGATATTGTCCAGGCTCGCCTGCCGCCGCGTCTCGCGAAAGAGGAACGGCATGCGCTCGATGTCAATGATCTGGGTGGGCGTCAGCGCATAGATGTCGTTGCGCCAGTCCTCGTATCCCCAGGTGAGCCAGAAAAAGAGCGCGCCGGCGATAGGCGCTGAGACTACAAGGAGCGCCAGTCGGCTCAGCCCGGGATACGGTTGGTAGAGTCCATAGGCGACCAGCAAGCACAGGATGCCTAACAGGAACGCCGGCGCTGTGATCTGCCGCAACAGGATCACCCAATGCTTGCGCCAGATGATGCTGCCGTCCTCCTCGATGACCCCAAGGCGCGGCAGGTGGGGCCGCACCAGGAATGAGTACAGCGCTGTCTCCATCAGCGCCGTGGCGCACCCCTTGCGACGTTGCAGGAGCGAAAGCACATCGCGCGGCCGCTCTTCCTTCGGTGGTGCCTGATACTCCCACCACGCGCCCTCGGCACCCGGCGTCAGCCGCTCCATCAGAAGCTGCTCGATCTCCTCTCGCCCTCGCAGCCTTTCCATACTCTTGAAGCGGCGGATCTGCTCGTTGATCACCTGCGTCACCAGCTCGGGCTGCGTGACCCAGTGAAAATCCACGCGCCCGCCGCGGCCGGCGGCGGTGGCGATGGACATGTGCGCAAAACCTAATGAGTTGCCCAATACGCCACGCCGCATGGAGATGTTCTGGATCTTGTCCAGCGGGGCTTCATCGCGCGCCTGGTAACGCAAGAGGATCGTTTCGGCATGCACCACGCGGCGGTTCGTCACCACGTGATAGTCGTTGCGCCAGTCAATGACGATCCAGGCCAGCCACGGCAGCATCAGCAGCAGGGTGATCAGGCTCCCCGCCTCGGCGATCCGCACGCTGAGCGTCCTTTCCAGGAGGATCAGCAGGACCGATATCGCTCCCCACAACGTTAGCGGCATCATCACGTCGCGCAGGAGCACGATCCAGTGCTTGCGGCCGAACCATTCCACCTGTTCGCTCTGGGTCAGCCAGCGAAAGCGCGGCGCCGACAGCTTGATGCGCACGTCGGGTCGCACGGCGAGCGACTCCCAGATATCGCGGTGCCGCGCGATCAGCCGGTAAAAGTCGTCCTTGTCAATGCGCAGCAGGTCGGCGGCCTCTTTGACGCGGATCGTGGCATCGCGCGGCTCGCCCACCAGCAGCGAGGTCTCGCCGAAAGAGTCGCCGGGCCCGAAAAAGCGCGGCGGCGTGCGCTCTCCTTTGGCGTCTAGCGCGATGGACACCACCTCGCCCGAGTCCACGATAAAGAGCGAGGTGCCGATCTCTCCTTGACGGACTATGACCTCGTTAGCAGGCGCGTGCTGACGCACCACAATGGGCGCCAGCGCCAGCCGCTGCTCCTGCGATAGGCCCGCGAAAAGGGGGACTTGCGCCAGACGCGCGATGATATGTTCCGTCGCGGGATCGATCCGCGGCGGCGCGATCGCATACATGCTGATATCGTGCTCGCTCATGCTTTCATTATAGTGTAGAGTCCTCGCAAGTCAACCGTTTTCGCCAAATCCACGATTCTCGTCGCGGCGACTTGATCGGCGATGGGACCCAGCCTATAATCAGCTATCGCTGGGAGTGACTGGGAGGAGGCAAAGTGGACGATCGCTTGACACGCCTGGCCGCGCGCGTGGATGCGCGACGCGATGCGTCGCGGGATCTGACCCGTTTCACGACCTATTACCTCGACGCCTACGTGGCAAACCTGGACGCCGCGCCCGCCCTGCGCGAGGCGCGGGCGCGCGCTGCTACCTGGGCGCAGATGGCGCTGACTGTGGGGCCGGACGAGCGCTTCGTTGGCGAGCTGTGCCACGACCAGTTCACCAACGAGCTTGTCTACTTTTACTATGCGCGCGGCACGACCATCAACCGGGCGCGACTGGAGGCGGCACGGGCGGCGGGGCGCATCTCACCAGACGTGGAGGAAAAGGTGGCGCAGGTGGCCGCGCACGCTTATATGACGTGGCCAGCGGATCAGGCCAGCGATGCCGAGCGTCTGGCGATGGAGTCCGGCGCTGCCCCGGCGCAGATCTGGGGCGGACATCTGGTGCCGGACTATCCGTGGCTCTTGCGACAGGGATGGGATGGCATCGCGGCAGAGGTAGAGGAAGCCGCCGCGGCGCGCGTCCCGCAGGAGCCGGAGACCGCCTCGTTCTATGAGGCGATGCGCGTTACCGTGCGGGCCGCGCAGGGGCTGATGCTCCGTTACGCCGAGCTGTGCGATGCCGAGGTGCTGCGCTGCGCGGACGCGGCGCGCCGTGCAGAGCTGAGCGAGATGGCGGCGCGCTGCTGGTATCTGGCGCATGGTCCGGCGCGCGATTTCCGTGATGCCATGCAGCAGATCTGGTTTTTGCACTCCCTTTCCGGCGCCGATTCGGTAGGCCGCTTTGATCAGTATCTTGGCCCCTATTACGAGCGCGACTTGGCCGCGGGGCAGTTGAGCCGCGAGGTCGCGTTGGAGTGGATCATCGAGTTCTGGCTCAAGGTCGCCCAGAGCGGCCACATCCAGAACCTGACGAGCGGGGGGCGGGCGCGGGAGGGCGAGGACGCCACCAACGAGATCACCTACCTGGCGCTGGCCGCGACCCGCCACTGCCGCCGTCCGCACCCCAATCTCTGCCTGCGTCTGCACGACGGGAGCCCGGCGCGCCTCTGGCAAGAGGCGGTGGAGACGTTGTCTTGTGGCGCTGGCACGCCGGCGCTTTACAACGACGCGCCTGCCATCGCCGGCATCGTCAATCTCGGCATCCCACTGACGGAGGCGCGCGACTATTGCCTGGCTGGCTGCAGCCAGATGGTCATCCCGGGTCGGAGCCACTTTATGAACGACGCGGGGCTGATGAATGCCGCCAAGGTGCTGGAGCTGACACTGCACGACGGCTTTGACCCGCGCCTGCAAAAGCAGGTGGGCCCACATATGGGCAATGCCGAGTCTTTGCACAGCTACGAGGCGCTGGAAGAGGCGCTCTCCCGTCAGATGGACTACTTTGTCAGGTTGGAGGCGGATGTCAATAACCTCAACTACCGCCACTTTGCCGCGCGCGAAGGGTATGCGCTGCGTAGCCTCTTTACCTGCGATTGCGTGGCGCGCGGGCGGAATATCTGGCACAGTGGCGCACGCTACAACGGCATCGAAGGGGAGATCGCCGGGCTGACCAATCTGGCCGATAGCCTGGTCGCGATCCGGGAGGTGGTCTTTGAGCGGGGAATCGTGACCCTACCCGAGCTGGTGGCCGCGCTGGATGCCAACTTTCAGGGGCATGATCGGCTGCGCGCCGCGCTGCGGGCCGCGCCCAAGTTCGGCAACAATGACCCGCGGGTAGATGCGATTCGGACGCGCCTCACAGAGCAGCTCTATCGCGGCTGGCATGCGCAATCTGCTGCCGGGGGCGGCGTCTTTATCCCAGGTGAGGTCGTCTTCACCTATCACGAGAGCTGCGGCCGCCAGACCGGCGCCACGCCAGATGGCCGCCTTGCCTACACCGTGCTGGCCGATTCCGCCGGCGCCGCGCAGGGGATGGATCGGGCCGGCCCCACGGCGCTGATGCAGTCCGTGGCGCAGTTGCCGACCGATCTGGGGAACACCTCCATCGTCCTCAATATGAAGTTCGCGCCCAGTTTCTTCGCCACGCCCGATGCAGTGGACAAGATGGTTGCCCTCCTTCGCACCTACTTTGCCGCGGGGGGCCTGCAGGTGCAGGTCAATGTGGTGGACCGCGAGACGCTGTTGGCGGCGCAGCGCGATCCGCAGGCGCACGCCAACCTGACAGTGCGCGTGGGCGGTTTCAGCGCCTACTTTGTCACGCTCAGTCGCGACCTCCAGGACGACATCATCTCGCGCACCGCACACTGATCCTCGCCGATGCATTCCGCCTTACGGCGGCGCTGGCGTGATCGTCGTGGGCATGGGTGTGTCTCCCGGGACGAAGGTGGGAGTCAAGGTGATCGGCAGCGCCGTTGGCGGTGGCGTGTACGTGGGGGGCGGCGTATGGGTCAGCGTCCGGGTCGCGGTGGGGAGCGATGTGGGCGTCGCGGTGGGCGGCAGCCAAGTAGGCGTCAGGGTGGGCGCGATGACGAGGCCTATATCCAACGGGATGTAGTGTGGCATGTTAGGGTCGAGCGCGCCTAGCGTGAAATCGCGTGTCCCTGGCTGGTATCCGGGCGCGGCTACGAGCACGCTGACCGGCTGCCCCTGCGTGGGCCCGGTCAGGCGGAACTCGGCGCTGTACCTGCCCGACGCATCTGCCCGCGTCACGACGCGCTGGTCCGCCACATAGATGCGTATCTCTGCGTTGGGCACGGGCGCGAGCAGCCCTTGCGCTAGGTCGTAGATCATACCCACAAAGATCACGCGAGTAAGTGGGATCGGCGTGTTAGTCGCTGTGGCCGTAGGCACGGGGGTTGTTGGAGTGGCCGTTGGCCGCGGTGTCAGGGTCGCCGTCAGCGCCAGCAGCGTCAACCGCCGGATCTCGCTGGGCGCGCTGAGGTCGCGCTGCTTCTGCCCGGGCACGACGCCCTGTACGACGCCGACCTGCCAGTTGTAACTCCCTGGCGGCAACTCCGGGCCGATCTCGTGTTGGGGCACCTTGACCCACGCCAGCACGCGGGGCAGCTCGCCCGGCTGCCACGCTCTGACCTCATACCACTCGTTCGCCGCCAGCGCCCCACGCCACGACCATTGCAGGGTGAACCGCGCGCCCACTGACCCATCTGGTGGGTTGATCGGGATGGGCACGGGGTAATAGCCGGGCCTCGTCTCCGGCGCAGTCGTCCAGGTCGGGAGGGCAGGGAGAGGCGTGGCAGTGGCCGAGGGGCGAGCTGTGGGCGTGAATGTCGCGATGGGGGACATCATGAACGTTGTCCACAATCGCGGCACGAGCAGGAATACAAAAGCCGCCAGGATCGCTAGCGCCGCCAGAAGCACGATCAGCATTGCCCGCTGTTGACGCGTTTGCGCCGGCTGGATGACGCCAGGTGGTGCGACCACGGTCGTCTCCTCATCGGGCAGGCTTGCCGGAGCAGATGTAACCGCGTCGCTGCGTGGACGTGGTGGGGCGTCCAGGACGCGCGCCGCGGACGGCGTCGGTTGCACAAAGAGCCAAGTGCTCTCTCCGATGCGCAGGCGATCTCCTGAGCGCAGTCGTGTGGGTGACGCGATGCGGCTGCCGTTCACAAAGGTGCCGCTATCGCTCTCCAGGTCTTCGATGACATACTCCCCATCCTGCCAGCGGATGCGAGCATGATGGGGAGCGAGCTGATCGTCACGCCATGTGATGTGGTTGAAAGGATCCGCGCCAAGCGTAGTGACAGTTGGCGGCAGCGTGAAACGCGCGCCGGCGACGGGACCTTTGCGGCCGATCAGTTGGGCGCTCATTGCGCCTCTCTCCCTTCCTGTCGCGAGGGCATCACAGCCCGTTGCAGGGCCTACCGAACCGGTATCTGGCCTGGGGGAGCGGGCCAGATACCGGCACCGTGGCTATCTATGAAAGGGTGCTAGGTGCTTGTCAAAGTGCTTTTGGATCGCAGCATAGTGCTCCTCTTCGTGTGCGTCTAGCGTCGAGAGGATGCGGTCACGGAAGCGGTACTCGCCCGATGCCACCCGCGCCGTCAACACTGAGCCAAAGGTTACATGCAGGAGCTGGCGGCCATCAAAGCTGTCCAACACGCCCGCCAGCTCGGCGTCCGCAAGTCGTTCTGGCTGCGGCACCTTGGCCGGGTCGGCTGAGACGTGATAGGAGGCTTTGTCTTCATCATACCGCGCAAAAGCAAAGGCGAGGATCTCGCGAAAGAGATCCGGCGCGACACGGGCAATAGCGCGTAGCGCCTCCAGGTAGCTCGTGCCGGCGGTCTTCAGGTGCACCAGATCGCCCGCGTACTGGGCAACGATGGGATAGATGCTGAACTTGTCTGAGCCGGAGTGGAGGCTGAGCTTGTACGGGCCGCAGTAGCGGGCGATGGCCGCGTGCCAACGAATCTCTTGCGCAAAAGCACGGAGATCGCCGATATAGTCCACGCCTTTCTCAAAGCGCCCGATGTACCGCGGGGCCAGGCTGACCCAGCGCACGCCCAGCCGCTTAAGCTCGCTGGCCACGAAATAGTGCTCGTGTGGGGCGGTTGGGGTCTCAGTCTCATCCACCGAGACTTCCAGCTCAAAGGGGAGCGCGCCCATCACTCCCTGCAAGTGGCGATACATGCGCAGCGTGTGCGCGATGGCGTTGCCATACTTGGCTGCTGCTCGCCAGAGCTGCTCTTCGGACAGGGTGATTGTCATGCCATCGGCGATGGTTACCGGCTTGTCAACATACGCCTGGCGCAGGTCGCGTGCGGTGGTCTGCAGCTGATCCCACGGCAGCGCTGCATACTTGGCCTGCAGCGCGCTGGCATCTGCGGTGTGTGCCTCATTGTCCACATAGAAGCCGGGGTCGATGGTATAGAGCGTAAAGCCCGCCGCGGCGCAGATGTCGATATCTTGTGCGCTCTTCAGGTGATCGGCGTCCGAGCCAAAGCCCTCCTGCCACCCTTCCTGAAAGACGCCCCATGTGGCATCATCCATCACGTCCGCTGGCGAGCGGCCGGTACGCGTCATCTCGCGGATCGACTGCTGCGCCACAAAGGGAAAGATGCCAGTGCCGCGGATGGCGCGGATGTGCCCGGGCGTCGCCAGGCCAAGCCGGTCGCCACAACCTGCCGATTTGCGCAGCCCCACCAGCACCGGCGCGGCAAATGGCACCATCTGCCGCAGCGCCACCGCGTTCTCGTGGCTCAGCGGGCAGCTCTTGAGGGACAGGTTGCTGCCGTGCAGTTGTGCGCTTCGCGTCTGCCCGGCAAACGCCGCCTCCATGGGGTTCGCTTCCGCCGCCAGGCAGCCGAACAGCTTTTTCCCGCCACTGCGCCCCAGAAAGAGGAGGTTCATTCCCAGCGGCAGAATGGAGCGCGGATAGATGCTCCAACCCGTTGCGCGCTCCAGCTCCGCAACTAACACCGGTCGGGTCTCATCGTTGATCGCGCCCCAGAGAGAGCTATTAGTCGTGGTGTGTTCGCTCATTTTTGCACCTTACGCTTCCTTGACCCACGCATGCCGCGGGTCATCTGTCCACGCGCCATAGACATCCGCCTCTGCATAGAGCGCCCAGACGTAAAAGACGCGGTAGCCCGGGGCGGATACAACGGGATGATAGCCGTGGTCGAGCACCATCGTGTCGCCATCGTGGATCATAAAGGCAGCATCGCGGCCATCAGGCCGTCCTGGTGCATCGTAGAGAACCTGAACGCCAAAGCCCTGCTGGGGGATAACTCGGTAGAAGTAGACTTCTTCCTGCGGCACTTCCCCGGGCCTTGCCTCGTCATGCTTGTGCGGCGGATAGCTGGACCAAGATCCACCCTTGCCCACCGTCTCACCCACCATCAGGCGCGCGGCCTTGCCGGTGCCAACCGTGCCCTCGTGTACCTCGCGCTGGTAATTTCCCTTGCCCACCAGTCGCGTGCCGCTATCGTTAGGGCCGATGACCGCCGGCTCGCCCCCGATGGGCGCAGGCGCTGCCGAGACGGCTATGTCTAGCATAGCGGACACCGCCTTGACGCTATACTCGCTCTGTGGCGGGATCACCACCAGCGTTGGCCGCCCGTCCAGCACGCTCTCCCGGCCGCCGATTCTCTCAAAGTGGTGCGTGCGCCCTCCCGACGTAACGGTTACGTCCGCCAGGCCGGTCAGGATGTCCAGCACTACTTCGTTCCCGCCGCTGTGCCCCTTGTAGGGCTGCCCTTCAGCGGTAAGCTGGAGGCGGCCAAAGGAGATGAACTTGAGTGGACTGTTCTCTGGCCCGACGATATGCCTGTAACCCTGATGGAAGCCCTGGTCTGGAAAGTAGATGCTCATCTGCCTCCCTCATTTCTTGCGGCGTATGCCGTCGTATTCTTGATCTTGACAGACGGGATCGTTTGCCAAAATGGCTGAACGATGGTAGAATGTGAGCGAATTCCATATGGGCCTCTAGCTCAGCGGCAGAGCGGCCGGCTCATAACCGGTTGGTCCCTGGTTCGAATCCTGGGAGGCCCATTTCTCCCCTATTTCCCTCTCTTGCATGCACCAGCCGCGACACTTGGCGGCACATGATCAATGTAACACACTTGTCCTCGCCTGTCAACCGTCACGCGAATCTCGCCATGCCCTGCCGGCGGGCGTCACGCGAGCGCATTGCGACAAGGGCGCGATTTGCCTCCCCGCCATCCGTTCAAGTATAATGTCTGGAGATCGGTTGATCGGAGGGACGAGATGGAACTGAGACGATTCAGTGGTTATATGGCGATGATGCCGCTCGGGCAGGTAGGCGTCCCAGTCTGGGATTGGTTCGGCGCGTATCTCGCGCAGACTATCGGCGAAAAGCTGCTGTTTGCCCGCGTGATAGTGGTCCCCTACTATGAGCTGGGGTCAGCCAAAAGCGCGATATCGTCGGACCTGTTCATGGACTGGGAAGAGCTGATCCGCTTGAGTGAGTTTCTCGTCAACGGCCACATCGTTACCGGCTCTTATGTGCTGGATGAGAAACGTTTCGTGCTGAATATATACACGGTGCATGAAGCAGGGATCGTCCTGTTGGCGAAAGAGGAGGACGCGCGCGATAACTTTATGGCAACAATCGGGCGCGTGGCGCAAAAGCTGAACGCGATCTTTGGGGGATTGACGACAACCGACGTGCGTAGCCAGATCGAGTCGATCGCACCGACGCGGAGTCTTGACGCGTATGAAGCCACGGCATCTGCCTTGCGGGCTTGGGCTGGCGGGGATTTGGCGCGGGTGCGCGAGGCGGTCGAACGAGCGCGCACGCTCGATCCCGAGATGCAGGATCCGCTGAATATCCTGGTCTATGCCACACGCGAGCTCGGCGATCTGCCAAGTCTGCGACTGGCGCAAAAGGCTCAGTTGGCACGGTTGACGGGGGGCGTGACTTGCTATAAAGCTTTTGCCTTGTTGGACGAAGCGTTGGCTTACGCCCGACAGACGGGGGCGGTGGACCTGGAGGCGGATGTGCTCAAGGTGCAAAAGGCGCTGGAAGAGAGCGTGCCCTCCAGCGATTTGAGCCGGCTCTATGAAGCCAGGGTCAATCAATGGCGGGAGGATCTCACCGCGCTGATGGGGGACGGCGGGAGTGCACGACTGCGTGCGGCGCGGAGTCGCGGGCTCACCCTTGGGCAAACGGCGGCTCTCTATTTGGCAGCCCAGAGCTGGTACCGACAGGCCGAGGCAAATCTGGAGGTCGGTTATGTCGCTGCTGCGGTCCGCTATGCGCGACGTGCTGCCGATCTCTTGGCATTGGTTGGCAGCACCGCGCAGCGTCAACAAGCCAAGAAACTGATCGCCCGCGCCGAGGCCGAGCTGTTGGCCGCGAGATAGGACAGACGCGCCGGGTGAAACCAAGTGGCCCCACCCGGCTTGTGTATTGCTCTTGCCCAAGATCGAGGTGGCTTGCACCGCAAGCCACCTCGTGGTTTTCTAACGGGCGAGTTGCTCTTTCAAATAGGTGATGGTGTCCACCGGCGTCGGGTTGTTCTCGTAAAGCATGGAGAGATAGTAGCTCACATAATCGCCAAAGTGGATGGCCGACAGCATGTGGGCGAGTGGGCTCTCGCCTCTGGCATGGATTTCCTCGGCCGGCACGCCGCTGTTTTTCAGGATTCTGGTCGTCACATCAAAGCGCCACTGGTTGTGCTGATGATCCAGCGACGAGCGGAGCAAGATGACTCGCATCCGGGAGCGCAACGCCTCCGGCGAGGTGTATCCCAACACGGCGTTATGGTTCAGCTCTGGCATCTGCTCAAAGAATGCCCACGCCTTGGCGTTTTCGTTGAACTGGCCCTTCCAACGTCGCGCCACCTCGCTCAGGTAATCCGCCCCGTACACTACGGCGATGCCGCCATGCAGCCAGTCCGCCACCTGCTTGGCGCGGTTCTGGGCTGTCGGCACGTTGACGTGGATCTCTTGCTGTAGGCGGTTCATAACGTTGATCGCCTCTTCCATTTGCGCCGTCCGATCCTCGATCCATCCCAGCGCCTGAAAGACGCCCAACACCAAACTGAGAGAGTAGCCGATGGCGGCGCGCGGCTGGGATTTGTAGCTGAAGCGGATGAGCGGCACGTTCTTATGTTGCGCCCATTCGGCCAACTTGCCATTGGTGGTGAGCGCCACCACAAACGCACCGGCTTCTAGTGCCTTCTCCGAGGTGATTAGCGTCTCTTCGGTGTTCCCGGAGTAACTTGAGGCAATCACCAGCGTGCCTGGTCCCACAAACCCAGGGAGAAGATAACTGCGGTCTACGATAAAGGGCACCGGGCACTCTTTTTCGATCAGAGTGCGCACCAGATCGCCGCCGATGGCCGAGCCCCCCATGCCTGCCAGTACTGCATTCTTGGCCTGGCGATAGCTGGCGGGTAACGTGATCTGCCGGGCCTGTTCCCATGCCTTGCGGCATTGCTCTGGGAATCCCATGATGTGTCCCAGCATATCATCCGTGTCTATTTGCCGAAATTGCATTGGGTTATCAAGATCTAGCATTCGTCTCTCCTCCCCTTCGTTTTCCTCGTGTGCCCGATAGCTTGGCAGCAACCTGATAGACGTCACGGCGCGACCATCGCGCCTCATCAGCTACAGCCCTGGCAGCATCTGGCTTGCTCATCCCGCGTGCGAGCAGGTTGGTGAGCGCTTCCTGCACCTGTGTCTCGCTCCAGGCAGGTCGCTGCTCCTCAGATTGACCGCCAATTACCAGCGTGATCTCGCCGCGTGGCGTCTCCGCAATCCAGTGCGCGATCAGCTCGGTGAGCGAGCCACGCCGCACCTCCTCGAATGTCTTGGTCAGCTCTCGCGCCACGGCGGCGGGGCGATCCCCCCAGAGGTGCAGCATGTCTTGCAATGTCTCGGCAAGACGGTGCGGCGCCTCGTAGGCGACCAGCGTGCGCCGCTCCTCGCGCCATTCTTCCAGTAACTTGCGGCGCGCACTCGTCTTGCGTGGCAAGAAGCCCAAGTAGACAAAGCTGTCGGTGGGCAGCCCGGAGATCACCAGCGCCGTTACCAGAGCGCATGGGCCAGGAACGGGCACTACCGGGACGCCCGTGGCCACCGCCGCCTGGATGAGCCGATAGCCGGGATCGGAGAGGCCCGGCATGCCGGCTTCTGAGATCAGGGCCACGTCGGCATCCTGCAGTGCGGCCAGGATCTGATCCAACTTGGCCAGCTCGTTATGCTCAAAGTAGCTGGTGGTCGGCGTGGAGATGCCATAGTGAGCCAGCAGGCGCTGGGCGGTGCGCGTATCCTCGGCAGCAATCAACGACACCTCGCGCAGCACGCGCAGGGCGCGCAGGGTGATATCCTCCAAATTGCCGATTGGTGTCCCCACCACGTATAAGCGACCGATGACCCGCTCCTTTCTTTCGCTTGCTGTTCTAGATTACGCCATTTCCGCCTTGCTGTCAATCGGTTCTTTCACCGTGCCGCGCAGGCCATTTGACGGACGGGCGATTGTGTCTATAATAAGAATTGAAAGGCTGAGACGGAGAGAGTAGGCGGCGAAAAGCCGACAGGGAGGAAGAGTCACCGACTGCGAACTCTTCCGGCCGGACGTCGTGCGAAGTTCACTCCTGAGCTGACAGCCGAACGCGCAGCGGCGCTATTAAGCTGATCCGGATGTCCACCGTTAGCGGGGCAGCCGGTACGCTGGTCGCTGATCAGCCGCCGGTAAGAGGGGGTTCTTGCGCTATGCGTGAGGGCCAAACTGGGTGGTACCACCGAGAACGAGCGGTTGCGACTTGGTCCCAGAGAGTCGCAGCCGCTTTTTGTTGGAGGCCGATCATGTCGCGCTTGTTCCGAACACGTTATGACCTCATCTTTGCGTGCAGGTGTGTGAGACAGGACGAATTCCGTTCCTGTGGGAAGAGGAGGTTCATCTTGATCAACGCGGGCTTGACATCAGCAAGGAGATGAACATGCTACAGCAACTGCATGAACTGGAGCATCGGGCAATGGAGGCGCTGCAGGGAGTTGCCAGCGAAGAGGAGCTCGAGGCCTGGCGGCTCAAGTACCTGGGGCGCAAAGGTGAACTGACGAACCAGCTTCGCATGGTGGGCCAGCTGGCGGCGGAGGAGCGGCCGGCGATTGGCCGCGAGGCGAACCGCATCAAAGAGGCGCTGGAAGCGGCACTTCAGGCGCGCGCAGAGGCGCTGCGGCAGGAGGCGCTGCAGGCGGCCGCCGCACAGCAGTCGCTGGATGTCACGCTGCCGGGCCGTCCGGTGGACATCGGGCGGCTGCATGTGATCACGCAGACTCTGCGCGAGATCCTCGCCATCTTTGCTGATATGGGGTTCCATCCCGAAGAGTGGTTCGATGTCGAGACGGATGAGTATAACTTTCAGTTGCTCAATATGCCGCCCTATCACCCTGCACGCGATATGTGGAGCTCTTTCCACACTACCGAGCCGGGCATCTTGCTGCGAACACATACGTCGCCGGGGCAAATCCGCACGATGCGCAAGTACTACCCTGAGCCGATACGCGTCGTGCTGCCCGGCAGATGCCATCGCTACGAGCCGGTGACAGCGCGCTCGGAATCCATGTTCTACCAGGTGGAGGGACTGGCCGTCGGCAAGAACATCACTCTGGCCGACCTGAAGGGCGTGCTCTACAACTTTGCCAGGCGGATCTTCAGGGATGACACCCGAGTGCGGTTCCGTTTCGACTATTTTCC
>JAIOAV010000002.1:0-31385 GCA_019873665.1 Chloroflexota bacterium | reverse complement strand
TGCTCTATTCCTTCGCCAAGCGCATGTTCAACAACAATAGCATCCGCGTGCGGTTCCGTTTCGACTATTTTCCCTTCACCGAGCCGAGCATCGAGATGGACATCGAGTGTCTGACCTGCCACGGCAAGGGTTGCCGTCTCTGCAAATACTCGGGCTGGCTGGAGATTCTGGGCGCGGGCATGGTGCATCCTGTGGTGTTACGCAACGGCGGCTATGACCCCGTGATCTACAGTGGATTCGCCTTTGGCATGGGGCCGGAGCGTGTGGCGCTGCTCAAGTATGAGATTGACGACATCCGCTACTTCTATGCCAATGACCTGCGCTTTCTGCGGCAGTTCTAAACAGGCTGCAGCAGCGCGAAAGGAGAGAACGATCATATGCCAGAGATGAGAGTGCCATTGAGCTGGTTGAAGGAATATGTGGATATCACCTGGCCTCTAGAACTATTGGCCGAACGGTTGACGCTGGCGGGGCTGGAAGTGAACGCGATTGAGCGCAGAGGCGCAAACTGGGATCGCGACAAGATCGTCGTCGGGCAGCTTGTGGAGGTGCGGCCACACCCCAATGCCGACAACCTGACTATCGCCGTAGTGAACTATGGCGCGGCGGAGCCCAAGGCGGTCGTTACCGGTGCGCCGAACATCAGGGTGGGCGACACGGGGCAAAAGGTGGCTTTTGCCACCGTGGGCGCGACGCTGATTGACGGGCATGGCGACGGGCAGAAGACCATCACGCTCAAGCCGATGAAACTGCGTGGCGTGGTCTCCGAGGGAATGGTCTGCTCCGAAAAGGAGCTGGGCATCTCGGATGAGCACACCGGCATCATCATCCTGCCGGATGATGCGCCGGTTGGTATGCCGCTGCAAGACTATCTGGGCGAGACGACGCTGGTGATCGAGATCGTGCCGAATGTGGCGCGGGCGCTCTCCATCGTGGGCGTGGCGCGTGAGGTGGCGGCACTGACCGGCGTGAAGGCCCATATCACCCCGCCCGAATGGCAGGCTACCGGAGCGCCTATCGCTGGCCAGGTCCAGGTCGAGATCGCGGATCCGGATCTGTGTTCGCGCTATACGGCGGGCCTCATCCGTGGCATCCAAATTGGCCCATCGCCTTTGTGGATGCAGATGCGCCTGCGTGCCGCAGGGATGCGCCCCATCAACAACATCGTAGACATCACGAACTATGTCATGCTGGAGTGGGGCCAGCCGCTGCACGCCTTTGACTACGATCAGCTACACGGTCGAGATGGGCAGAAGCCGCCCGTCATCATCGTGCGGCGGGCTCGCGATGGCGAGCAGATGACCACGCTGGATGGCGTGCACCGTGTGCTGGATCGAAACATGCTGCTTATCACCGATGGCGCTGGCCCGGTGGCCGTTGCCGGCGTAATGGGCGGCCAGGAAAGCGAAGTAACCGAGGCGACAGACAGCATCCTGCTCGAGTCGGCGAACTTTGACGCCATCAACAACCGGCGCACCTCGCAGCTTCTCAATCTGCCCAGCGAGGCCGCGACCCGCTTCGGCCGGGCCATTGATCCGGAGCTGACGATCCCGGCCCTCAAACGCGCTGGCGAGTTGATGCGCCTGTTGGCCAATGGGACGATCGCCCGGGGCGTCGTGGATGCGTACCCGGTGCGTCCCGTGACTAAGGTCATTGACTTCCGGCCATCAGAGGTGGAGCGCCTGGTGGGTGTCAAGCTGACGACACAGGAGATCACTGGCATTTTAGAGTCGCTCGAGTTCGGTGTGGGGCAATCGTCGGCCGACGGCGCGCTGCGGGTGACAGTGCCCAGCTATCGCCTTGATGTCAGCATGCAGGCGGACCTGGTGGAAGAGATCGCCCGCGTCTATGGCTCGGACAATATCCCGCTGACGCTGATGGCGGATGCCATGCCGCCACAGCGGAACAATCCGCGCCTGCAGTTTATCTATCGCACAGCGGATGTACTGGTTGGATGTGGCCTGGAGGAGGTGATTACCTACTCCTTGGTGGGGAACGATGATGCGGGGCGTCTCCTGAGTGCCTATGGCACATCGCTGCCATATACCGCGCTGGTGGCTGCCGACAAGCGCTATGCGATTCCCTGTGTGCTGGAGCCGGGCCGGTGCATCCAGCTGCTGAACCCGTTGACGCCGGAACGACGCGTGATGCGCACGACGCTGCTCCCCAGCCTGCTGGCGACGGTACGGGACAACCTGCGCTATCAGAAACGTATCGCGATCTTTGAGGTTGCCAGCGTCTATCTGCCCAAGCAAGGCAAACAACTTCCGGACGAGCCACGCCATGTGGCGATCGCCATGACGGGGCCGCGCGCCAGAACATGGTGGGCGAGTGCACCCACCGGCGCGCCGGACGAGATGCTCGATTTCTACGATCTCAAAGGAGTCACAGATACGCTGCTGGCGCGCCTGCACGCGCGGGATGTCTCATACGTGCCGGCGGACTCGCTCATCTTTCAGCCGGGGCGCGGCGCACGCATCATGTCCGGCGATGTCGAGCTGGGCGTTATGGGCGAACTGCATCCGGTGGCCCGCGAGGCGTTCGATCTGCCGCGGCAGCGCATCTGCCTGCTAGAGCTGGATTTGGACCTGCTGCTGACTCGCGCGGCGGAGCGCGTAACCTACAAGCCCATCTCTCGCTTCCCGCCAGTGACGCAGGACCTGGCGCTCATCGTGGATGAAGCGATCCCGGCACAGCGCGTGGAGCAGCTCATCGTACGCGCCGGCGGCGAGGCCATCGCCGAGATTCGGCTCTTTGACGTCTATCGGGGCGCACAGGTCCCGCCGGGAAAGAAGAGCCTGGCGTACTCGATCTCGTATCAGGATATGGAGCGCACGCTGACAGATAAGGCGGTCTCGCGCATCCGCGAAAAGATCAAGAACTACCTGCAACGCGAGATCGGCGCAGAGCTGCGCAGCCAGTAACGACAAGGCCCGGCAACCCCTACAGGTTACCGGGCCTTTTTGCTCTACTGAAAGTCAACTGAAAATTGGATGATTGTGCACAGCCTGGACCACTCGTGCCATGGCGAGGGGCGAAGCGACCACGGCACTTGCTCTCGTGTCATAGCGAGGGCAAAGCCCGAGGCAATCTCCAACTCGCTACTCAGGGAGATTGCTTCGCCGCGGCGCAGCTCTCAATGACAGGGTGGGCTGTTCGATTTCTAATTGTCTCCTCCATGCGGTGTCTCCGGAGGCGCATCACCGTGGGAGACGATCTTCTTCAGGCGGCGCGCCAGCGTGCTGCGCGGCAACAGGACGCGATGTCCGCACCCCAGACACTTGAGGCCGATGTCCGCTCCCAGGCGGACCACGACCCACGTGTCGCTGCCGCAGGGATGTGGCTTGCGCAGTTGCACGACGTCGTTCAGCCCGATCTCCAAAGGCATGACGCCTTCCTCTCTTGCCTATTTGGGCATCGCCTTGAGCGCCTCATACGCGGGGCGCGGCCTGAATTCGGGATAAGAGGGATCGTTGATCGCCCACCAATACTCCTCGTTCGCCTCGGTCCAGTCCGGGTTGACCATGTAGATCAGGCTCATCAGGCCGATCCAGGGCGACCAGTTCGCTTTGGCGTATCGGTAGGCGCGGACGAGATAATCCGCCTTTTCCTCCTCGCTAACGCGATGCCAGGAATAGGAAGGGTTGACGGGGTCGCTCGTCCAGCCGAACTCCAGGATGGCCACCTGCCGGTCGCCATCTCCATACTTGAGCATGATGGTGCGCATATCCTCCACGTGGCGGAAGCAGAAGAAGCGCTGCTGGCCCCAGGTGGGGTTCTGCGCCACTTCATCCGGGCTGGCCTCCGGCGGCGCCTTGTAACCCGGCGCGTGCAGGCCGATCAGGTCGCAATATCCCTCGCTCCGCCCGCCCATCGCCTGGTACATCTGGTCAAAATACATGTCGTCCGGCGTCGCCTCTTCCGTCCACGTGCCGGTAGGAGTTAGCCCAGCGCTGATGACCAGCGCGTTCGGGTCAGCGCGCTTGATCGCCTGATAGGCGACGCGCAAGAGGCGCACGTACTCGGCCGCGTTCGGCTTCCGGCCGCCCCACTCGCGCGCCAGGTTCGGCTCGTTCCAGATCGAGTAGGCGCGGACGCGCCCCCTGTATCGGCTGGCCACGGCGTAGCAAAAGTCCGCGAAATCCTGATAGTTGTCCGGCGGCCCATTCTCGGCATCGTCGCGCCGCGCCCAGTGGGGCTGGCGATCGAGCCGCACGAGGAGGTCAATGCCCTCGCGGTTGCAGTCCTCCACGATGCGGTCGGTACGGCTCCAGTCGAAAACGCCTTTGGCTGCGCCCTCCACCTCGCGCCAGGCAAAGTCCTGCTTGACCCACGTGAAGCCCGCGGCGCGGATCATCTGCAGGTCGCGGCTCGCCACCTCTGGCCGCCACCAGAGGAATGCCTGCATGCCGTATTCGGGCGAGTTCAGCCGCGCCGGTTTGGCTACGGGCGGTGGCACGGTGGGCGTGGGGGCGATGGTGGGTGTATCGGTGGGCGGCACTGGCGTGGCAGTGGGCGCCAACGTGTCGGTCGGCGCTGGGGTCGCCGTCGGCGGTACCGGCGTGGCCTCTGCTGCGGCGGCAAGGGTTGGCGTGTGCGTCGCAGGCGGCGCGGACGTGGGGTCCAGCGAGTGTGTGCACGACGTGGCGAGCCAGACCAATCCCGCGATGCCGGCGATGATGCACACCGCCGCCAAGAGAGGGACGGTCAGGCTACTTCTCACTGCTTTATCGGATGACATATCTTTATCCTAGCGCCTGAAAAAGGGCGAGCATGGAACTCGCGTCCCATGCTCGCATTGGATACAAGCATACATCAGTTATTTGGGCATTTGCGCCAGCGCCCAGAAGGCGGGACGCGGGCTCCAGTCGGGCCGGACGATGCCAAAAGCGGCTTTCTCGTCTTGCGCGCCACACACCGGCCCGAAGTTCAGGTTCCAGAGGAACATGACCCCCACAAAGCCCCAGTTCCGGCCCATCTGGTACGCGCGGGTGATAAAGGCGGCCTGCTCGGCTTCGGTGTTGTTGGCAGCGTATTCATACCCGCCGGCCGGCGCGACGCCGAGCCCCTCTACCGAAGCCCAGCCGAACTCGGTCACCCAGATCTTTTTCCCGGCGTCGCCATATTTGACCATGATGTTATAGTAGCTCTCCATCGTGCCACGGTAGAAAAAGCTCGGGTGGCCCTTGAACGAGGGTGCGCTCGGGTCGCTGTAGCTACGCCAATCGGCATCCGGCGGGTTGTTGTAGCCGCTGGGATGCGCGCCGATGGCGTCGCAATAGTGCTTGAGCCCAGCCTGGTACATCTGCTCCAGGTAGAGGCGGTCGTCAACCGCCTCGATGTCCTGATCGCCTACGCGCACCACTCCGGTCAGGCCGGTCGGCGTCAACGCGCCGGAGATAACGATTGCGCCCGGGTCTACCGATTTGACGGCTCTATACGCGGCGGCGAGTAGCTGTACATAACGACTGGCGTTGATCTTGCCACAGCATCCGCCCCACTCATAGTACAGGTTCTGCTCGTTCCAGATCTCATACGCTTTAACGCGACCCTTGTACCGGGCTGCCATCTCCCGCATAAAAGTAGCCATCGTTTCCGGATCAGCGGGAGGGCCTTCGTGGGTATCACCGGGTGGCCGTGACCACGCGGGTGCCTTGCAGACGCTGAAGAGGACGTTGATGCCGGCGGCGTTGGCGCTGTCCACGATGCGGTCCAGCGCGCCCCAGTCATACTGCCCGGGTGCCGGGTTGTAGCGGAACCACTCCACCTGCTGCTTGACCCAGCGGAAGCCCATCTGCTGGATGTGCGACAGGATGCGACCGTGGTCACCATCGGTGATCATGTCGGCCTGAATGCCGTAGCCAAAACCCACCCCCGCTGATGGGACGCTGACAACGGCCGGCTTGGGCGTCGCGGTGGGTGGCGCCGGGGTATTGGTGGGCGTATTGGTCGGCGTCTCTGTCGGTGTTTCGGTGGGCGTCGCGGTCGGCGTGTGTGTCGGGGTATTGGTGGGCGTATTGGTCGGTGTGTGCGTCGGTGTAAAGGTCGGCGTGGGCACCTCGATGGCCACGCTGTCTGCCGAGATCGGGGTAGCATCGCCGCCCTGCCCGCGGATGGCTGCCACCACCACGTACTTGCCCGGCTGCTCGGGCGCATTGAGGGCGGCGCCCGGGTCGGTCAGCGGGCGCACAACTTCCGCGATGCTTTCGCCCGCTTCATTCTTGAGCGTATAGACTACCGACAGCCCTTCTTTGGCCGCGC
This sequence comes from Chloroflexota bacterium, assembly GCA_019873665.1. Classification (GTDB taxonomy): domain Bacteria; phylum Chloroflexota; class Anaerolineae; order JAAYEA01; family JAAYEA01; genus JAIOAV01. The sequence goes on along the minus strand of JAIOAV010000002.1, from coordinate 25,124 downwards.
CCAGCGCCTTGACTGCGCTCGCGGCGGCAGCCGCGACACTCGCCTCCGCCGCTGCCACCCTGCGGGCCTGTTGGCCGATTAGCAGATCACGGATGGCGCTGTCGTTCTGCTCGCCCAATAGGTTCTGCACTGTCAAGCCCTGCAGGTTGAACTGCGACACAAGCTCCAGCTTGCGGTTGATGCTGGAGGCGTTTTCCAGCCAGACGACGTGCTCGCGGCCCTGATCGTCGCGATAGGAGAACCAGTGGCTCTGACTCGCCTCGTCAAAGCGCAGGCCAGCGGATTCGAGCAGTTTGGGGAGCTGCAACGAGAGAGGCGCGCCTGGTTGCACCGGGGATTGCACCCCCTCGATGGCCAATTGCCCAGCCTCTGCTAGTGCCTGGGCGTATGGCTTGGACACGATCTGGCCGCCCGTAACATCGCGGCTGTAGGTCGGTATCAGCAACTGGAGCTTGCTGCGATCCACCTGGTGCGTCACCCAGCGCAGCAGCGCTTCCATCTTGCCGCCGCGCTGGTAGGCTGCGGGATCGGCCAACACCGGCAGACGAAGCGTATCCACCACTTGCCCGAGTTGCGCCAGATCGTACGCGCCGGTATCCCAGTCATCTTCTGAGACCTGCACCGGCACGCCCACAGCGATGCCGAGCGTCTTCTGTCGCGTGTGCAATTGATCCGATAGCATATCCACGAACTGCGACAACGCCTCGCGCTGCGCCGGATCAACGCCGCTGTATGCCAGGTTGATGCCCGCACAAGCCATCTTTTCCGCCCAGGCAACGATCTGGTTCACGTGAGCGATGCGCAGCTCGGGATTGGCGAGGATGCTGTTCACCACGTCCGCCTGCACGATGCCGTCCACCACATTGCTCAGCGTGGGCATCAGCGCACAGCCATCCCCGATCTGCGCGGCCCCCAGGCGACTATCGTCAATGGTGCCATCTGCCCGCACAACCGCGCCTTCCGGGTTGATCTGCGCAAAGCCCGCCGTCTCTGCCGTGCTCACAGCATGGCCGGGCGCGACGCTGGCTGCCACGACGGGCACAACCGGCGGCGCCTGGACGAGAACCGCGGCCTTGGGGACGTATGGTAGCGTTGCCTCAACCTTCCCATCCTCGATTAGGAGGTCGCTCTGCGTCCATTGCCAAAGCTCCCCGTCCCAGGTGTAGAGGTCAACCGTATCCTCTGTGGCCTCGGGCGGCAGCGGCAGCGAAAGGTGCGCCTGTTGCGGTTGTGGGCCATACATGCTAAAGGTGTAAAAAGGGCTGACTGGCTGCGCGGCCAGCGATTGTAGTGCCTTTGTTACCGACTCGTCCGGCACTGTCTCGCTGCCAGACAGCGCTGCCAGTTTGAGCCGCAGGGTTTTGCTGAGCGCGCCCTGTGGGATGCTCAGCACTGCGCCCATCTCGGCAAGCGCGCCGCCTTCTTGGCCGATGGCAGGATAATCGAGGTGGAAGAGACGATTACCCAGAGCGATGGGGGGCAACCAGGCGGCTGCGGCTAGGAGGAGCACACCGAGAAAAATGGCCAGATACTGCGTGGATTTCCGCTTGAACAGGGGTTCTTGCTTCTCGCTCAATTCAGCCTGACTCCTTTCAGATATCGTGCCAGAACGTGATGTCTTCGAGCAGCCTTCTTGAATGCAGATGGGCCAGGCAGAGCAAGCTCTCCTAGCCCATTTGAGCTACATGTGCCGTTTTTGTGTGCAGGCGGCATCCATCCCAGCTATCGAGCTCTCGCCCATACCGCGAAGGTCTTGAAGCCAGCAAACGGTTATGTGGTGTTGATGATCCTGATGCCCATAGCAGTGGGCAGGCATACCTGTTCCCATGGGTCGCTATTCTAGCATAACAGCCTCCTTTTGGCAAGCGACAGCAAAGCAGGATTAGCCGACCCTTTCGGACTGTGCTCCAGCGCTATCTTGACATCCCGCCTACTCTGACCTATGCTGGCGCATTCTAGGCCGCCGTACAGGAGCATACAATGGACACCTACCATCTTCGTCGCCCTGAGCAAGCGATTGCCGATCCCGCCGAGATGCAGGCGATCATCGAGAGCCAGAAGTATATGACGCTGGCACTCTGCCGAGAGAACGAGCCGTACCTCGTTACCGTCAACTATGCCTATGATGCAGACGAGCGATGCTTTTTCCTGCATTGCGCGCCGCGCGGCAAAAAGATGGATTACTGGCGCGCGAATCCGGTGGTGTGGGGCCAGGTGATGAGCGATGACGGGTACTGCGACGGCGAATGCAACCACGCCTATCGGTCAGTGCACTTTCGGGGCCTTGTGGAGTTCGTCGAGGAGCGGGAGGCAAAGAAACAAGCTCTCTACAGGCTCATTGATCGGCTGGAAAGCGATCCCGGCGCGACGCGGCAACGGCTGGTGAACGACAGGTCAGTGGATTGCGTGGCGGTCGTGCGCGTTCGCGTCGTGGAGATGAGTGGCAAGCGAAACCCGGCGCCGCGCTAACTTGGCGGGCGGCACGAATCGTTGTATGATAGTGGCGTTCCTGTCCATCAATGATGATTGGAGCAAGGCGGATGACAAGCAAGGTCGCGGTCGTAGCCATCGGTGGCAATTCGCTGATCTCGGATCCACAGCATCAAACCGTGCCAGATCAGTTCGCCGCCACGCGCAAGACAGCGGTGCATATCGCTGACATGATTGCGGCTGGCTGGAATGTCGTCATTACGCACGGCAATGGCCCGCAGGTGGGATTCATCCTTTTGCGCTCCGAGCTGGCCAGCCATGTGCTGCATGAGGTGCCGCTGGACTCGTGTGGCGCAGACACGCAGGGCGCGCTGGGCTATATGATCCAGCAGTGTCTGGGCAACGAGTTCAAAAAGCGCGGGATCACACGCCAAGTCGTCACAGTCGTAACACAGGTGGTCGTGGATGCGCACGATTCTGCCTTTGCACGGCCTACCAAGCCTATTGGCCCTTTCTACACCGAGGCCAAGGCCCAGCAGTATCGCCAGGAGCGGGGATGGCAGATGATCGAGGACGCCGGTCGGGGCTGGCGGCGGGTGGTGGCATCGCCACGGCCACAACGTATCGTGGAGCGGGACGCCATTCACATGCTCGTACAAGCGGGCTTTGTGGTGATCGCCGTGGGCGGCGGCGGTGTGCCGGTCGTGGAAGATGAGCAGGGCCAGCTAAGCGGGGCGGCGGCGGTGATTGACAAAGACTATGCCTCGGCGCTGCTGGCGCATAGCATCGGCGCTGATCTCTTTCTCATCTCGACGAGTGTGGAAAAGGTGGCGCTCCATTATGGCACGCCGGATCAGATCTGGCTTGATGAGATGACCGTCGCCGAAGCCAAGCAGTACATGGCCGAAGGGCATTTCGCCCCCGGTAGCATGAAGCCCAAAATCGAGGCGGTCATTGATTTTTTGCAGCGCGATGGGCGAGAGGCGATCATCACCTCGCCGGAAAACATCGCCCGCGCGCTGGCAGGGAAAACGGGCACGCGGATCATCCCCGCGCGCAAGTAGACGCTTACCAGCGCCAGCCGGGTGCTGGCGCAAGACCGGGGAGATGCGAATGAGGCCGTACGCCCCACGTCCTCGGGCGGGAGCAAGATTTGGTGGGCTACTGGCTGCGCTGCTCACGTGGGCGGCCGCACTGGCCCTGCTCCTGCTATGCCTCACTCACGGTGGCCGCCTTCAGCAATGGTTGCGGCAGCTATTGCCTGGCACCCGCCGGCGTCAGGAGCCTGCGATGCCGATGAGCCATATCCGTATCTACCAGATCAATGATCCTGCCGAGCTGGAGGAGTTGGTCGCCCATGCCGCCACCCTCATCCAACGGGTGCTCGGCGTACAGAAGGGCATCTTGTTGCGGGCGGCCGGAGAGGAGGGTGCCCTCCTCAGACTGCGCGCCAGTCCCATCCTCGGGCTGGCCACAATCATTCCAGAAACCATCATGCTCCCCTTCACCTTCGTCGAGTACTTTGGTCAAACACATGCTCCGCTCATGGCTCCCCAGTTGGCAACCCATCCGGCTTTGCTCACGCTGACGCCGCACGATCGGGAGATCTTGCACCTGCTGGACATGGCGATCTACCTGCCACTGGAAAGCGCGGGGGAATGCGTCGGCATCCTGGGGCTGGGCGCCAAGGCGTCGGGTGGAGCATATAGCCGAGAGGATGTGGAGCTCGTCTACACGCTGCTTGAGCAGGCTGCTCAGATGGTTGAGAGCCTGCGCGTTACGCAGAACCTCTCCATCGTGCGCGAATTGCAGCGCCTGAATGAGGCAAAGGCCAGTTTTCTCATGGTTGCCTCGCACGAGCTCAAGACACCACTAACGCTGATCCAGGGCTATGCAGATATCCTCACCTCTCTGCCGCCGGAGGATGTGCAAGACCCGCAAAAAGTACAGGATGTCATTCGTGGCATCAAAAAGGGGTCCGAGCGCTTGGCACAGGTCATCGAAGACATGCTCGAGATCTCACGCATCGAGGCACACGCGCTGCGTCTGCAATGGCAGGAGGTTAACCTCGCGCGTATCATCGAACAGGTTATGGTGCATGTTGGCTTCGCAGCGACCGAGCGGAAACAGCGGATCGAGACCAGTGGTATGGAGGCGATCCCACCCTTCGAGGCCGATCCACAGCGCCTTTTCCAGGTGCTGCGCAACCTGGTGGAGAATGCCATCAAGTTTACACCGGACGGCGGCAAGATTGCTATCACCGCTCAAGTGCTCGGTGGCGTGGCTCCAGAAGAGCAGATCCTCGAGATCGTAGTGGCGGATAGTGGCATCGGCATCGCCCCTGAAGACCAGGAGCGCATATTTGAAAAGTTCACTCGCCTGGGGGATGCCACTTTGCACAGCTCTAGCCGCGTCCATTTCAAGGGGGGCGGGCCGGGCTTGGGACTGGCGATCGCCAAAGGCGTGGTCGAGGCGCACGGCGGCAGGATCTGGGTCGAAAGCCCAGGGTATGATGAAAAGGCGTGTCCCGGCAGCCGCTTCTTCGTCTGGCTGCCCATGAAGAGACGCTCACACGACAGCTAGAGACTCTGCAGGATCTCCCGCAATTGCTGCAGCGCCAGATTGCCACCCGACATAACCAACACCACTTTTTTCCCTGCCAATCGCTCCTTGATCTGTATGGCGGCCGCCAACGGCGCAGCCCCCGCGCCCTCGGCAAGGTTGTGCGTCTCGCGCAGATATGTGACAATCGCCTGCTTCATAGCGTCTTCCGAGACCAGAATCATATCATCCAGATCGCGGCGCAAGATCGCTTGCGATGTCTCAAAGGTTGTGCGAGTCGCTAGCCCCTCGGCAAATGTGGCCATGCCCGCTGTCGCGGGCTTGCCCGATTTCCAAGCAAGATAGGCGGCAGGCGCCTTTTCCGCCTGCACTCCGATCACCTGAATCGCCGGCCGGATGGCCTTGGCCACCAGGCACGCCCCCGCCGCGCCGCTCCCGCCACCGATCGGCACGATGATCACCTCCACGTCGGGCAGCTCTTCCAGGATTTCCAGGCTATAGGTGGCTACGCCGGCGATCAGCTCCGGATCGGCGGGTCCCACGTAGCGATAGCCTTGCGTCGCGGCCTCTTGCATCACCCATTCGCGCGCCGTGTCATAGTCAGGGCCGTAATAGACGAGGCGCGCGCCAAAGGCACGGATGCGCGCCGCCTTGTCCGGGTTGGCGCCCTCTGGCATGGCAATCAGCACCGGAATGCCATAAACCTGTCCGGCGTAGGCAATGGACTGGCCGTGGTTGCCGGTGGATGCCGTCGCCAGGCCCCGCCGGCGCTCCTCAGGCGAGAGGCTGGCGGCGAGATGAAACCCACCCCGCACCTTGAACGCACCGGTGGGTTGGTGATTCTCATGCTTGACCCAGACCTGCGCGCCGATGAGATCGCTCAGCCCCTGGTAAAAGTAGAGCGGTGTGGGGCGCAGATAGCGGTACACATTGGGGCGCGCGCACAATACGTCATGGAGTGTTAACGTCGCGTAGCTCATCTAGTGCTCCTCTGTTGTGCTCTGGCACTAGCCTGTATCGCCGAGCCTAAACGCTTCAAACAGGTAGCCGCACAAGTCGCGCGGTCTCTCACCTCGGACTAGGGTATGATTCGCCCTGTTGTGCGGAACATGGCTGCGGAGGTTGATACATGGGGTGTCCGACGGCAGTGTAGGATCATCCCGCCCAGGCGGCCTACTGGCTGGGCTTTTCGTAGGAGCTGACCTTCACCTCTGGCAGGATAGGATGCGAGGCAGCCATATAGACAAAGAGTTTGCTATCCGGGGCCATCTCGCGCAGCCGGATCTGAGCAAAGCGATGCTGCTCGCCGCCGCCACGCAGCACATAATCTGCCTCGCTGACGACTCGCATGTGATGTATCATGGATTCGCTTTCTTCGGGATAGCGGATCGTTATGCTGACATTGTGCGCTGGCTGCGTGCCACAGTTCTCCACGATCAAACCCGTGATCACGATGATGGTGGGGATCTCGTATGGAGGAAGCAAAGTATACCGCAACGTGGATCCCGCGTCTGGCTTGCGCCACGAGAGACGACGTGTCAGAGGCGCTAGCGTCTCTTTTAGGCTGCCCAGGTGAGGAAAGCGTTTCGCTTTGCCAGAGGGGTCATTCTGATCGGACATGTTCCTCCCTAAGCCTTGATGACGTCATCGCTGTTGCTCAGCCAACTGCCTGTTCTTTTGCGAGCGGTTTATTCCAGGCCCGGAAAGCAGCTCGTCAGCAACCAGCCGCCCCCTACCGAGATGCCGATCAGGATCAGGGCGAAGAGCGCCAGCGCCAGGATGCCGACGACCACGTTGCGCACCCCTTGCTCCGGTTTGCGCGTGATGATCTCGCCTAGCTTGGGGAAGCGGGGAAAGTAAGCGACAAAACCGCCAATCACCGCGCCCCAGAACATCGCCGTGGGAATGGGGATCAGCACGTTGATAAAACGCGCTCCGGTCGAAGCAATGATGCCGACCAGCAAACCGATAAACATGCCCCGCATGATCTGTTCGTCAAAGATATTCGCCAAAGGAATGCCTCCTTATCGCTTGCCATCAGGAGATCACCCGCATCATAGCAGAAAGACGCGCAAATGGCAATCCCACACGGCCGTCTGGACAAAGCATTTCCTGGCGCAATGCGCAACGGATCGCTATTGCCAGGCCGACATGGTACGAGTGAAATCAGCCATTTGTCGTTTTCGTCCACTTTCAGTATAATACTCAAGGCTATTAGGATGAGGTAATATAGATTTCTGACGCGTCTGCCCGGTTCACGAATTGATGTGGTGCGGGCACTGGCTTTCCACTAGCGCTGAAGGAGTGGTTCGCGATCATCCTGCGAGAAGCCGTTCTAGACAGAGGGTACGTCCAGATAGAAGAGTATATGGGCGGTGATGCGGCGGTTGTTCGCGGCGCGCGGATCTGTTATCAATCAGTGGCCCACGATCCAGAGGCGGATGCGCGACTCATCCGACGGCTGATGGCGAGCGAGCCGAAGCATAATACAGTCTTTGAGCATTCTGTCTTTCGCTTTGGTGTCAAGTGTCCGATCTTTGTGGCGAGGCAGTGGCTCAGACACAGGATCGGCACCTTTAACGAAAAGTCGCTGCGATATTGCACTGCTGATCGCGAGTATTACGTGCCACAGGGTGAGCCGAACCTTGACGCATACATCCAGCATATGGAGGCATCTTTTGACCTCTATGAGAAACTGGTGGCGGCGGGATGGCGCAAGGAGCGGGCGCGAGGTGTGTTGGGCACGGCGGTATATACCGAATTCATCTGGACGGTGAACTTTTGGAGCCTGGCGAACTGGCTCAACAAACGACTGGACCCGGCAAGCCAGTGGGAACACCGGCAGTACGCGCACGCGATCCTGCGTATGGTGGCTCAAATCATGCCGATTAGCACTTTGGCCTTTGTTGCCACTTTGCCCGAGAAAACGATCAAGTATCTACAGGAGAACGATGAGGCCTTCTTGGGACGAATACTTTAGCGAGATCACCAAGCAAGTGGCAACGCGTTCGACATGCCTGCGGCGGCATGTGGGCGCGGTCATCGTCAAAGACAAGCGCATTCTCTCCACTGGCTATAATGGCGCGCCCAGCGGTCTGCCCCATTGTGATGAAACCGGCTGCCTCCGCGAGCGATTGGGGATCCCCTCTGGACAAAGGCAGGAAATCTGTCGTGGCCTGCACGCCGAACAGAACGCCATTATCCAGGCCGCGCTGCATGGCGTCGCTATTTCCGGTAGCGACATCTATGTTACCCATCAGCCATGTATAACATGTGCCAAAATGATCATCAATGCGGGTATCAAACGCGTGTTCTGTCTCAGCACTTATCCCGACGAGCTGGCGCGCTCCTTCTTGGAAGACGTTGGTGTTGAGCTGAAGATTATGACAGAAGATACTGAGGAGGGTTCATGACAGCCGAGTCAAAGATTCAGGACCTGCACCGTATGGTTCAGGTCGCGCAGCAGGGCGGCGGCGAAGAGCGCATTGCGCAGCACCATGCCAAAGGCAAGATGACCGCCCGTGAGCGCATTGACGCTCTGCTCGACGAGGGAAGTTTCCAGGAACTGGACATGTTCGTTACCCATCGTTCCACCGGTTTTGGCATTGAGGCGCGCAAGCCGTTGAGCGATAGCGTGGTTACCGGCTATGGGACGATTGACGGGCGTCTTGTCTATCTCTTTGCCCAGGACGCGACAGTGTTCGGTGGCTCGCTGGGCGAGGTGCACGCGGAAAAGATCTGCAAGGTCATGGACTTGGCGATGAAGACCGGTGCGCCATTCATTGGCCTCACTGAATCAGGCGGGGCGCGCATTCAGGAAGGAGTCGTCTCTCTCGCCGGATACGGTGACATCTTCCTGCGCAACACCATGGCCTCCGGCGTAATCCCCCAGATCTCGGTGATCATGGGCCCTGCCGCAGGCGGCGCGGTCTATTCTCCGGCCATCACCGACTTTGTCCTGATGGTCAAGGAAACGAGTCACATGTTCATCACCGGCCCGGATGTCATCCGCGCAGTCACTCACGAGGATGTCACCTTCGAGGAGTTGGGTGGCGCCATGACCCACAACGCTACGAGCGGCGTGGCGCACTTTGCCGCCGAGAATGAGCAGGATGCCATGCGCCTCGTGCGCCAGCTCCTCAGCTATCTTCCCGCGAATAACGTCGAGGATCCGCCGTTCGTGCCGACGACCGATGACCCAATGCGCATGGATGAGAGCCTGAATTCGATCATTCCGGAGAGCGCGACGCAGCCATATGATATGAAGGAGATCGTCAACTCGGTTGTGGATCAGGGGAGCTTCTTCGAGGTGCACGAGCACTTTGCGCCGAACCTGATCGTGGGTTTTGCGCGGCTGAACGGACGCGTGGTGGGCATTGTGGCGAACCAGCCTGCGGTGCTGGCTGGCGTGCTCGACATTGATGCGTCGGACAAGGGCGCGCGCTTTGTCCGCTTTTGTGATTGTTTCAACATCCCCATTGTTACCCTGGTGGATGTGCCTGGCTTTATGCCGGGTGTGGCGCAGGAACACAATGGCATCATCCGCCATGGTGCCAAGCTGATCTATGCGTATTGTGCCGCCTCCGTTCCCAAAGTGACGGTGATCGTGCGCAAGGCGTATGGCGGCGCGTATATTGTCATGAACTCGAAGAACATGGGCGGGGACATCAACTATGCTTGGCCGACGGCAGAGATCGCCGTCATGGGACCAGAGGCCGCAGTCAACATCATCTTCCGCAAGGAGATCGAGGCTGCGGCGGACCCCGCTGCCGAGCGCGAGCGCCTGGTGAGCCAGTACCGTAACGAGCTGGCGAATCCATATGTGGCAGCCGCGCGTGGCTATGTCGACGCGGTGATCGAGCCCAGGGAAACCCGGCCGCGCCTGATCAACGCGCTGGAAATGCTGCAGAACAAGCGCGTCACGCTGCCAGCCAAGAAACACGGCAACATGCCGATGTAGTCACCTGCGGTGCGTGCAAGCGCCGCACAAGTATGGACCAAGGAATGAAGATGACCACAAAACCACTGAAGATCACGGAAACCGCTTTGCGAGACGCACACCAGTCGCTGCTCGCCACGCGCATGAGCACGGCAGATATGCTCCCTATTGCGGAAAAGATGGACAAGGTAGGCTACTTTTCCGTCGAAATGTGGGGCGGCGCTACCTTCGATTCGGCGATGCGTTTCCTCAACGAAAACCCGTGGGAACGCATCACGGCACTGAAGGAGAGGATGCCAAACACTCCTTTCCAGATGCTCTTTCGCGGCCAGAACATCCTGGGCTATCGCCACTATCCGGACGACATCGTGGAAAAGGTGATCGTGGCCTCCATCAAACGGGGCATTCAGGTCTTTCGCATCTTTGATGCCTTGAATGACGTGCGCAACATGCGCTGGGCGATGGAGGTGGTCAAGCGCGAAGGCGCACACCTTCAGGCGGCGATCTGCTACACGATCAGCCCGGTGCACACCATTGACGGCTTTGTCGAGTTGGGCAAGGAGTTTGCCGCCATGGGCGCCGACTCGATCTGCATCAAGGACATGGCGGGCCTGATCTCCCCCTACGACGCGTACGAGTTGGTGAGCAAGCTCAAGCAGGCGATTGACCTGCCGATCCAACTGCACACCCACTATACGAGCGGCATGGGCTCCACGGCCATCATCAAGGCCGCTGAGGCGGGCGTTGACGTGGCGGATACCGCCATCTCTTCGGTCGCCCTGGCCACCTCGCAGCCAGCGACCGAGACGATCGTCGCCATGCTCAAGGGCACACCGCGCGACACCGGCTATGATTTGGGGCTGCTGTCGGAGATCTCCGGCTACTTTGCCGACATCCGCAGGCACTATGCCGCGTTCGAGAGCGGCTTTAACGGGGTGGATGTGCGGGTCCTGCGCTACCAGATTCCTGGCGGCATGCTCTCCAACCTAGTTTCGCAGTTGCGTGAGCAGGGCGCAGAAGACCGATACGAAGAGGTGCTGGCGGAGGTGCCACGTGTGCGCGCCGAGCTCGGCTACCCGCCCCTCGTGACGCCTTCCAGTCAGATGGTGGGCACTCAGGCCACGTTGAATGTCCTCTTGGGCGAGCGCTACAAGATGGTCCCGCAGGAGGTCAAGAACTATGTCAAGGGCATGTATGGCCGGCCGCCGGCGCCGATTGACCCTGACATCGAAAAGCTGATCTTGGGCGATGAGGAGCCGATTGACTGCCGACCTGCCGACCTGCTAGAGCCCGGCTTTGAAAAGGCCAAGGAAGAGATCGGCGATCTGGCGTGGAATGATGAAGATGTCCTCTCCTATGCCCTCTTCCCGCAGGTGGCACGCGCCTTCTTTGAGCGCCGTGCGCGTGGCGAAGTGCCTCCCATCACCGAGCCTCGTATCTTCCCGGTGCCCAAAGCGCCCGAGCCAGTCGCAACGCCTGCGCCGGCAGCTCCTACGGCGCCGCGCAAGGTGCTGCCTTATTCCATGTGGAAACTCGCCGGTCGCGTTGGCAACCGACGATAAGCAAAGTGGCATGAGGTGGGCCGTCTTGCGGCCCACCTCAACACGATCAATGGAGGCGAGTATTTGACATGCTAACTAGCGGCTCTGCGTTCACTCAAGGTCTATTTGTCATGATCGTCGGGATGGTCATTGTCTTTGCCGCCCTTTTCCTGATCATGCTGGCGACGATGGCATTGGATCGTATCTTTCGACCCAAGCCGGAGGCGCCGGCAGCAGAGGAAGCCACAGAGGCGGAGATGGATGCCGGCATGGCCACCCAGGCCGATGCCGCCGCGCTGGAACAGGAGATCGCGGCGGCGATCGGCATCGCATTGGCGCTCCGCCTGCGGGAGGTGGAAGGAGCGACTGCAGCACGGCCCGTTCGTGTGCTCTCGCCACAGGATGAGCCCAGCCTGTGGGCGGCGGTGGGCAAGCTGGGATAACGAGGAGGAGGCTCTAATCAAGCATGGCAAAGTTCAATATCACTATCGGCAACAAGACATATCAGGTCGAGATAGATGACATCTCAGCCTCTCCCACGACCGTAACCGTTGACGGTCAGAAGTACAGCGTGGCATGGGAGCGTGAAGCCGCGATGGCAGCAGCTCCAGCGGCAACTCCAACGCCGCGCACGGTTGCAGCAGCGCCGCCCCCGAAGCCGGCCGCCAAGCCCGCGGCTGTCGCGCCATCTGGCAAGGGCGAGCTGGTCAAGGTGACGGCGCCGATGCCCGGCAAAATCCTGCAGATCAACGTCAATCCCGGTGATCGGGTCAAGGTCGGGCAGCAGGTCTGTAGCCTGGAAGCGATGAAGATGGAAAGCGGTATCCAGTCCACCGCTGCGGGCGTCGTTGTTTCTGTGAGCGTTACCGCGGGGCAGACGGTGCAATATGGCGACACCCTGGTAACTATCGAGAAACAAGGAGAATAGCAGATGGATTGGTCCTTTGTGGAGAACATGCTGGAGGGCATTGTCGGCTTGTCACTCGGCAATATCGTCATGATCGCCGTAGGAGGGATTCTCGTCTATCTAGCTATTGCCAAAGAATATGAGCCAGTGTTGCTCCTGCCCATCGGGTTCGGCGCTATCCTGGCGAACATCCCTGCTACTGGACTCACAGAGTCAGGTGGGCTGCTGCATTTGCTCAAGATTGCCGGCATCGACAACGAGCTCTTCCCAAGCTTGGTCTTTATCGGCGTTGGCGCCATGACCGACTTTGGACCGCTGCTGGAGAACCCCAAGCTGATGTTGCTGGGCGCTGCGGCGCAGTTTGGGATTTTCGGCACGCTGCTAGTCGCCACGCTCATGGGCTTTACCATCAATGAGGCGGCATCCATCGGCATCATCGGCTCCGCGGATGGCCCAACTTCTATCTATGTCGCGTCGGTGCTGGCGCCTAATCTCTTGGGCCCCATCGCCGTCGCCGCGTACTCGTACATGTCGCTGGTGCCCATCATCCAGCCGCCGGTGATGCGCTTGCTGACCACCAAGGAAGAGCGCCGCATCAAGATGCGATACACGTCTCGGCCGGTCTCGCACATGACCCGCGTCCTCTTCCCGATCACCGTCACGCTGATCACTGGCCTCATCGCGCCCAAGGCGACCCCTTTGATCGGCATGCTGATGTTTGGCAACCTGCTGCGTGAGGCATTGGTAGTGGATCGGCTCAACAAGGCGGCGCAGAACGAGCTGGCTAACATCGTTACGATCTTTCTTGGCATCGCAGTCGGCTCCAGCATGATCGCCGAGTACTTTCTCACCTGGCGGACCATCGGCATATTGGTTATGGGCCTGGTGGCGTTTGCCCTGGATACCGCGGGCGGGTTGATTCTGGGCCGCATCTTTATGGCGCTGTCGGGCCACAAGATCAATCCGCTTATTGGCGCGTCCGGCATCTCGGCCTTTCCCATGTCAGCTCGGGTGGTGCATCGCGTTGGGCTAGAAGAGGATTTCTCCAACTTTTTGCTGATGCACGCCATGGGCTCTAACACGGCTGGTCAGATCGCTTCGGTGATGGCAGGAGGTGCTGTCCTGGCACTGCTTGCCGGATAAGGAGAACCTATGGCCGACATTCCTGGTGACAAGAGGGAATGGGAGGCGACCACGCTGCAAAAGGTCCTCTCTCGCTTTCCGGAGAGGAAGGAGCGCTTTGAGACTAGCTCTGGCATCCCCGTGGAGCGGGTGGCGACGCCTGCTGATGTGGAGCTGGACTATGAGAGAGACCTGGGCTTTCCGGGAGAGTATCCCTACACGCGCGGCATCCAGCCGACGATGTATCGGGGACGACTCTGGACAATGCGACAGTATGCGGGGTACGCGACGGCCGCGGAATCGAATAGCCGCTTCAAGTATCTGCTGGAACAGGGTCAGACCGGGCTATCGGTAGCGTTTGACCTGCCGACCCAGCTCGGCTACGACTCGGATCATCCTCTGGCCGAAGGGGAAGTGGGCAAGGTGGGCGTACCGATCTCGTCGCTGCGCGATATGGAAACGCTCTTTGCCGACATCCCCCTCGGCCAGGTGAGCACTTCCATGACGATCAACGCGCCAGCGGCGGTGTTGCTGGCGATGTATGTCGCCGTGGCCCGCCAGCAGGGCGTGGACCCGGCGCAGTTGCGCGGCACGATCCAGAACGACATCCTGAAGGAATATGTGGCGCGCGGCACGTATATCTACCCGCCGGCCCCCTCCATGCGCCTCATCACCGACATCTTTGCCTACTGCCGAGACCACCTGCCCAACTGGAACACCATCTCGATCAGCGGTTACCATATCCGCGAGGCGGGATCCACGGCGGTGCAAGAGATCGCGTTTACGCTGGCGAACGCCATCGCCTATGTCCAGGCGGCGACCGCAACAGGGCTCGACGTGGACGAGTTTGCCGCGCAGATCTCCTTCTTCTTTAGCGCGCATAACAATCTCTTGGAGGAGGTCGCCAAGTTCAGGGCGGCGCGACGCCTCTGGGCGCGCATCATGCGCGAGCGGTTCCGGGCCAAGAACCCGCGCGCCTGGCAGTTGCGCTTTCACACGCAGACCGCTGGCAGCACGTTGACAGCGCAGCAGCCGGAGAACAACGTGGTGCGTGTAACGCTTCAGGCGCTGGCCGCCATCTTGGGCGGCACGCAATCGCTGCACACCAACTCGCTGGACGAGGCGCTGGCGCTGCCCAGCGAGACCACGGTGCGCATCGCGCTGCGGACGCAGCAGATCATCGCTCACGAGAGCGGTGTGGCGGACACGATTGATCCACTGGCTGGCAGCTACTATGTAGAAAAACTAACCAATGAGATCGAAGAACGAGCGGAAGCGTATATCGCCAAGATAGATGAAATGGGCGGTGCGCTGCGCGCCATCGAGCTGGGCTATATGCAGCGCGAGATCCAGGAGAGCGCCTATCGCTATCAGCGGGCCGTCGAGAGCAAGGAGCAGATCGTGGTCGGCGTCAACGAATTCGTCAGTGGTGAGGAGGCGGCTGCCAGCGCGGCATTGATGCCGCGGCAACTGCTGCAGGTGGATCCACAGCTCCAGGCGGAACAGATCGCGCGTGTCCAAGCGCTGAAGGCACAACGAGAGCCCGCGCGAGTTCACGCCTTGCTGGACGAGTTGGCGCAGGCTGCGTGCGGCGATGCGAATCTGATGCCTCTGATCCTGCGCTGCGTGGAGAACGATGTTACGTTGGGCGAGATCTGCGATACCCTCCGCCAGGTCTTTGGCGAATACCATGAGGTGGCCGCCCTATGAGCAATATTACCAAGGTCGATCACATCGGCATCGCTGTGCAGAGCATCGCGGAAGCCCGCGCTTTTTACGAGAAGGGCCTAGGCCTGGCCATCACCCATGTCGAAGAGGTCAGAGAGCAGGGAGTGCGCGTCGCGTTTATCCCCACCGGCGAGAGCAATCTGGAATTGGTGGAGCCATTGGCGGCAGAGGACGGCAGCGTTGACGGCCCCATCGCCCGCTTCCTGGAAAAACGTGGCGAGGGAATCCATCACATCTGCCTGGAAGTGCAGGATATCGAGGCAGCGCTGGCGGAGCTTGTTGCCGGGGGGTTCCGCATGCTGGACAAGACGCCACGCCTTGGCGCGCACGGAAAACGCGTCGCTTTCCTCCATCCCGCCAGCGCGCACGGCGTCCTCATCGAGCTGGCAGAGAAAAACTAAGGCTAGAGCGGGAGCCTGCCGATGCCGCTCAAGCGCGGTCTGATCCAAGTCTATACCGGCGATGGCAAGGGCAAGACTACTGCCGCTCTCGGACTGGCGATGCGCGCCGCCGGGCAGGGATTGCGTACCTGCATCGTCCAGTTTATGAAGGGGTGGCCGCATTATGGCGAGCTGAGCGCGCTGCCAGCGCTCTGCCGTGGTCTGGCCACGCCACAAGAGGCGATCACCATCCGGCAGTTCGGTGGGCCAGGCTTTGTGGACCCGGCGCATCCCGTGCCAGAGGATATCCGGGGCGCGCAAGAGGCGCTGGCATTTGCGCGGCAGGTGATGTGCGGCGGAGCCTACGACATCGTGATCCTCGACGAGGTCAACGTTGCGGTTGACTTTCAGCTTGTCTCTCTGGCCGAGGTGCTGGCGCTATGCCGGGAGAAACCGCCGCAGGTTGAGCTGGTGCTCACCGGGCGACACGCCTCCGCCGAGCTGGTCGAGATCGCCGATCTCGTTACCGAGATGCGTGCCATCAAACATCCATATGACAAGGGGATCAGCGGAAGAGCTGGCATCGAGTACTAGAGGTATGGGCGCGACTGAGGCAGGCGTTGGACGCTGCTTGGTTTCCGGCAGTTCGACGAGAGAGGCGCGAAGGGTCTCTCTTTTTTTGCTTTAGAGAGGTATACGCTATCATTGATAGGGAGTTCGTGAAATTGTCTGATGGATCGCTCATCTGAGGGGGCTTGAGATGGAGAGACCGATACGCGTTTTAGTCGCCAAACCAGGGTTGGATGGGCATGATCGAGGGGCCAAAGTCATCGCCCGCGCTCTGCGTGACGCCGGGATGGAGGTGATCTATACCGGCTTGCGGCAGACGCCAGAGATGATCGCGGAGGCCGCGCTGCAGGAGGACGTTGATGTGGTCGGCTTGAGCATCCTCTCCGGCGCGCACATGACGTTAGTGCCGCGCGTCGTTGCCCTGCTGCGCGCCAACGGCATGGGCGACGTGCCGGTCGTGGTGGGTGGGACAATCCCAGAGTCAGATGCAGACGCGCTGAAGGCGCTGGGTGTGGCAGCGGTCTTTGGGCCTGGCACCGCGACGCAGAGCGTGGTGGATTTCCTGCGGGAAGCGGTCGCGGCGCGGCGGATGCAGGCCGGCTAGATGATGGAGCGGGCATATCGCGCGCTATGCGATGGGGTATTGCGCCAGGAACGGCGTGCTATCGCCCGCGCACTGAGCCTGGCCGAAGAGGAAGGAGCTGCTGCGCAAGCGATCATCGCGACACTCTTTCCGCACACTGGCCGCGCGCACCTCATCGGCATCACGGGCGCGCCCGGCGCGGGGAAGAGCACGCTGGTCAGGGCGCTCGCCACGGCATTTCGCGCGCGTGGTTCGACGGTCGGGATCATCGCTGTGGACCCGACCAGTCCCTTCTCTGGTGGCGCGATCCTGGGGGATCGCATCCGTATGCAGGAAGCCGCCGGCAAGTGGCGACCCGATCCCGGCATCTTTATCCGCAGCATGGCCAGCCGCGGGAGCCTGGGCGGGCTAGCGCGCGCCACATCCGATGCGATCCAGGTGTTGGACGCCGCTGGCTTTGGCACGATCATCGTTGAGACGGTGGGCGCGGGCCAAGCGGAGGTGGATGTGGCCTGCGCTGTGCATACCACCATCGTGCTGCAAGTGCCTGGGATGGGCGATGACATCCAGGCGATCAAGGCAGGCATCCTGGAGATTGCCGACATCCTCGTGGTTAACAAAGCGGATCGCGACGGCGCGGATGAAATGGTGGCGACCCTGGATGCGATGCTTGATCTCGCGCCGCAGGCGACAGAGACGACATGGCAACATGCGACCGCGTTCGGCAAAGCGATGCTCACCGCCACCTCCGCCGTCGTTGAGCCCCGCGCTCACTGGCGTCCGCCCGTCGTCAAGACGATAGCCACAAGGAATGAGGGAGTGGATGACTTGATGGCGGCGATCTCCCGCCATGTGGCTTTCCTGCAAGAGAGCGGGTTGTGGGCGGCACGCGAGCGCGCGCGTTTGGCTGATGAGCTGTGCAGGCGGCTGGGAGATGCTGTGCTGCGCCGCTTCGCTGCCCGGATGCCAGTGCGCCTCCTCTCGGAGGTCATGGCCCAGCTCCAAGCGCGGGAGATCAACCCGTATGCGGCAGTGCGGCGGCTCTTGGCAGCGGCTGAGGGCAGCAATTCTGGCTGATGTCGTAACGATATGTAGAGGAAATGACAGATATGATTTGCGGCAAAAAGACCCGGCTGCGCGCTATGGAGCGGGAGGATATCCCGCTCTGTCTGCGCTGGTTCAATGATCCAGAAGTCCGGCAATACCTCAGCATGTATATGCCTCTTTCTGTTGATGAAGAGGAGCGATGGTTTGAGCGCCAGTTGGAGCGCCAGGATGCTCGAGTCTTTGCCATCGAGACGGTGGAAGGAGTGCACATCGGCAACATCGGCCTGCATGACCTCGATTGGAAGAACCGCAACGCAGAGTTGGGTGTGGTGATCGGGGAAAAGGCCTATTGGGGACTGGGCTATGGCTCGGATGCTATCAGAACGTTACTGCGCTTTGCCTTTGACGAGATGAACCTGCATCGCGTGCATCTGCGCGTCTTTGATTTCAACGAGCGCGCGATCCGTTGCTACAGGCGGTGCGGCTTTCGGGAAGAGGGACGCCTCCGACAAGGGCTGTACCGAGGTGGCGCCTATCATGATGTGCTCTTGATGGGCATTCTGCAGGAAGAATTCTGCGATTTGCAGGGGGTGGCGAGCCAGTCGCCGGAGATGGCTCAATCCGAAGCCCCGCTGAACGAACGATAGAGCTTTCTTGTGAATACGTGTGGTGATATAATAGGATTATGTTTAAGAGTCTTGTAAGCAAAATCATCGGTGACCCAAACGAGCGCGAGATCAGGAACCTCCAGCCGCGAGTTGATGAGATCAACAGGCTGGAGGGCGAGTTCTCGCGCATGTCGCAAGAGCAACTGCAAGCACTTACGGCCGATTTCCAGGCTCGCTTTGCTTCGGCCAACGCCGCAACCAAGGCGGAACTGGCGCAGCTCAGGCAGCAGGCCCAAGAAGCTGCCGATGCGGACCTCCGCAACCAGTTGGACCAGCAAATTGCCAAGCTGGAGCGAGAGATCCGCGATGACGAGGATGCCATGCTGAATGACATCCTGCCAAAGGCGTATGCGGCGGTGCGAGAAGCCGCCAAGCGCACGCTTGGTCAGCGCCACTTTGACGTGCAGGTGATGGGTGCGATCGTACTCCATGAGGGCAAAATCGCCGAGATGAAAACCGGTGAAGGCAAGACCCTCACGGCCACGATGCCCCTCTATCTCAACGCCCTCACCGGTCGAGGCGTACACCTGGTTACTCCGAATGACTACTTGTCCAAGATCGGCTTGCAGTGGATGGGGCCGATCTACCATTACCTGGGGCTGAAGGCCGCTGTTATCCAGTCAGTGGCCGCGGACCCGACTATGAGCTCGTTTATCTACGATCCCAACTATGTCTCCGCTGATGATCGTTACCAGCATCTTCGCCCGGTAACGCGGCAGGAGGCGTACGCGGCCGATATCACCTATGGCACAAACAACGAGTTCGGCTTTGACTATCTGCGCGATAACATGGCGCTCGATCTCTCGGAGTGCGTGCAGCGAGAGCTCAACTATGCCATCGTTGACGAGATTGACAATATCCTGATCGATGAGGCGCGCACCCCACTCATCATTTCCGGCCCGGCGGAAGAGTCTGCGGAGGAGTACAGACGCTTTGCCCAGCTTGTCCGGCGCTTGCGGCCCGATATTGACTACACGGTTGACGCCAAGATGCGTAATGTCACGTTGACCGAGGAGGGCCTCTCGCGTCTGGAAAGCTGGCTGGGGGTGGATAACCTCTACTCCCCTGAAAACTATATGCTCACCTCCTACATGGAGAATGCGCTCAAGGCGGAGGTGCTCTTCAAGAGGGACGTGGACTATATCGTCAAAGATGGACAGGTGATCATCGTTGACGAGTTCACGGGGCGACTGATGTTCGGTCGGCGCTATTCCGAGGGATTGCACCAGGCGATCGAGGCAAAGGAAGGGGTCGAGGTGCAACGCGAGAGTCTGACGCTGGCCACGATCACCTTCCAGAACTACTTTCGCATGTACAAGAAGCTCGCGGGCATGACCGGTACTGCGGCCACCGAGGCGGAGGAGTTCGATCGCATCTACAAGCTCGGTGTGGTCGTTATCCCCACGAACCTGCTGATGATTCGCCGGGACTATCCCGACGTAATCTACAAGTCAGAGGCTGCCAAGTTCCGCGCTGTTGTGCGCGAGATCGAGGAACTCCACCGTCGTGGGCAGCCGGTGCTCGTCGGCACCGTCTCCATCGAAAAGTCGGAAAAGCTGTCGGATATGCTGCGACGGAAGGGCATTGAGCATCAGGTGCTCAATGCCAAGTATCACGAAAAGGAGGCCGCGATCATCGCCCAGGCTGGCCGCGTTGGCGCGGTAACGATCGCCACCAACATGGCCGGTCGTGGCGTAGATATCCTCCTCGGCGGTAACCCGGAGGGCCTGGTGCGCGACCAATTGCGTAAACAGGGGGTAGACCTAACCCAGCTGGATCCAAAGGTCTGGGCTGAGGCGCTTGCCGAGGCAACCAAGATCTGTGAGAAGGAACGGGCGCAGGTCCTACAGGTGGGCGGACTGCATGTACTGGGCACCGAGCGGCACGAGGCGCGCCGCATAGACAATCAGCTCCGCGGTCGTTCCGGGCGACAGGGTGACCCCGGCTCGTCGCGCTTCTACGTCTCGATGGAAGATGACCTGATGCGCCGTTTCGGCGGCTCCTCGATCGCCGGTATCATGGAGCGTCTTGGGGTGGATGAAGACACCCCCATCGAACACAATCTGATCTCCAAGTCAATCGAGAGCGCGCAGGTGCGGGTGGAGGGTTTCAATTTTGACATCCGCAAGCATGTGCTGGAGTATGATGATGTCGTCAACCAGCAGCGTGAGCTGATCTACAGCCAGCGGCGGCTGATCCTGAGCGAGAACAACCTGCGGCCCATCATCATGGACATGGTCCGCGACGAAATCCGCTCCCTGGTGGCAACCCATACGGCCATCGAACTCGATTCAGGATGGGATGTGGAGGGGCTGTATCGCGCCGTGCGAGCCATTATGCCGCTGCCTCCCACGCTGAACGCGCAAGACTGGCAGGTCAAGAGTCGCGACGAAATCGAGGCATATCTCCTCGACCTGGCTGAGGCGACCTATGACGCCAAGGAGCGCCATCTCGGCGCCGATGTCATGCGCCGTGTGGAGCGTCTGGTGATGTTGCGCGTTGTGGATACTCTCTGGGTCAATCACTTGACGGCGCTGGACGAGCTGCGTGAGGGGATTGGCCTGCGCGCCTATGGCCAGCGCGACCCGCTCGTCGAGTACAAGCGGGAAGCGCATGAAATGTTCGCCACACTGACGGCGGCCATCAAGCACGATATCGTGCATAACATCTATTTCTTGGAGCTGGTCTCGCAGCCAGCGCGGCGGCCAATGCGTGCGGTGCGCGCTGGTGAGAGCAGACAAAACGCGCCGCAACACACCGCGGGGAAAAAGGTGGGCCGTAACGACCCCTGCCCTTGCGGTAGTGGCAAAAAGTACAAGAACTGCTGCCTGCGTAAGGAACAGCAGGGGGTGATGGCGACGGCCACTGCTGGCGCGTCCGGCTCGCCCCAAAAGAAGAAGCGCTGATAGCTCTGACGCGTGGGATGGCATAATATGCGATGACGTCACGGGGCCGTTCTCCCCTGTGGGCGACGATCTCGCTTTGCTTTTCCATGGGCTGGGTTGCCTTTTGGCTGTAAAGATGCTAGAATAAAGAGAGCGTACGACAGATCGCCGTTCTGATTTCTTACCCCCTTATCGCGCCCGCTTGGGGAAAGGAGCGATTCAGATTGGCCGTGCCATATGAGGACTTTACCGCCAAGCTCATGAACGATATGGATCCTGAGTTGCTGGATTTTGTGCGCAACAAGGTGAACACCTTTATCAAATGGGATCTCCTCAGGTTCTTTCGCGAGAATCCCTATACTGCCGATACAGCCGAGAATATCGCGCGCTATATTGGCCGCAGCGCCACGGCGGTCAAGACGGAGGCACAGCAACTGGTGGAGAGCGGGTTGATGGAGGTTCGCTTACTAGATGATCTCCCAGTCTATGCGCTGACGCAGGATAGAGCGATGCGCGACCTGCTGGATCGCTTCCTGCAGGCATGTGAAGATCGCAATTTCCGCGTCAAAGTCGTCTATCACATCATCCGCGGCATGCGCTGACGGCGCTCGTCTGCCATTCCAGAAGCTGGGGACAAGGAGGAAACAGATGGAACGGGTCAAGACGGGTATCGAGGGCTTGGACGAGATGTTGCATGGTGGCTTTCTGCCACGCACGGCGAACCTGGTGGAGGGAGCTCCTGGCACTGGCAAGACGACCCTGGGCATGCAGTTCATCTTCAACGGCATCACCAAATACGGTGAGCCGGGCCTGATCGTTACCTTTGAGGAGTTCCCGCAGCAGTATTACCGCGACGCCGAGACGTTCGGCTGGGATTTTCGCGATCTAGAGCGCCAGAACAAGTTGAAGGTCATCATGACCAGCCCGGAGGTCACACGCCAGGACCTGCAAAATGTAGGCGGCGTCATCGAGACCTATGTGCGGGAGATGGGGGCGAAGCGCATCCTCGTGGATAGCATCTCGCACTTTCGTCGCCTTTCTGTGGATCCGATCAAGCTGCGCGATCTGGAATACAGCTTTATCAACGGCCTGAAGAGAGAGGGACTGACCAGTGTCCTGACGCGGGAAAGCTCTGCGTTGTTCGGCGATGCTATTCACTATGACGATCATATCGCTTTCACTGTGGACTCGTACCTCCTCTTGCGCTATGTCGAGATCGAGAGCACCGTCAACCGGGCTTTGTTGGTGCTCAAGATCCGAGGTAGCGATCATGCCAAGGACATACGGCAGTTTGAGGTAACGCCCACGGGAATCGTTGTCAAGACCAAATTCGAAGGCCATGAAGGAATCATGAGTGGCAGCCCGCACCGCATGGAGAGCGCGTTCATGAAAGCCTTTGTGGATAACAAAAGTCGCAGATGAAAGCCTTTCTATCTCTGATCCACCTCTATTCGTGGGCCCTGGGAGCAGCGGTCATCTTCTTCCTCTTCTTGATCGCCAAGTTCTACCAGGACAAGGCAGGGCAGCGCTCCTACTATGGAGCGTTTCTGTTGCCGCTGGTCGCTTTTGTCGCTGCTGCGCTGATCTACGCGTGGCATGGCCAGGATCTGGTGGGGAATGAGAGGGCAGATTTGCTGTTCTTTGGCGGCGGGGCGGCGCTTCTGGCGGCCAGCAGCTACCTTCGACGCTTGATGGTTGGGGGGAGAAGATGAAAGTTGTCGTGGCTCTCTCGGGAGCGGTGGGACTGCTTTCGATGATCTACGCCACCATGCTTTTGGCGGCTGTCAGCCAAAAATTGGGTGCAATGAACAGGATGAAGCCTTACTACCGTTGGATGCACCTTGGCGCTTTCTTTCTGGCGGTGGCGTTCTTGATCCGCCTTCTTCGCACGACCGTCTTTTGGGCGTCGGAACAAGCACCCCCCCTGCTGAATAGCGACTTTTTCTACCTGGCATCGTACTATATACCTCTCTGCGTGGGTATGACGATTAACCTCATGGTAACGATCAGGTACTGGGGCTGGCTTCTACGATCCTGAGTCTTCCGCCTGCTCGCTAAAGCATTCGCGCCCGCTGACGATCCCCCCTCGCGGCGCGGTGTGCAGCCCGTACATGGTGCGAGCGATCTAGGCGTTCGGCAGCGAGGACATAACTATGAGCCTCTTGATCAGTTGGCCTTCGATCTCGCCTATGGCCCTCATCGTGTGGGCAGGAGCCGTTGGGCTGGGCCTACTGGCAGTGGCGATGCCACCGTCCCGACATGAAGATGCGGACGGCCTGGAAGAGCCGATGGCCTCTTTCCGTGCTTTTGCTCGTCTGGTGGCAGAAGGCAATGCTTTGCCCGACCCTCGCGCCGCGCTGAGTGCGCTCCTCAAGGCCAGCAAAGAGGCGGCATCGGCACAGGCTGCGACGCTCTACCGATTGCTGCCAGCACAAGATTCCCTCGCCCCCTTCCTCACAGATGGTTTTTCCGCGGAATTGGTCGCCTCGCTGTGCGCGCTGCCCCTGTCGCCGGCAGAGGATGCTTTGGGCGACTTGCCCTGGAGGACGCAGCCTTGCCGGATCAGCGACCTCGCTCGCGTCGCCCATACGCTGCCGGTCGCATCGTGGGCGACTGCGCACGGCTACCGTGCGCTCTGGCTATGGCCGGTGTCCAGTCATCAGCAGACGCTGGGTGTGCTGGCGCTCTGGTACACAGATACCCTTCCCGCTATAGAGGACGAGACATTGCTGTCGGCGTGCCTTGCACAGATGGGAACGCTCGTGGCGAGCATCCGCCGCCAGGAGGAGGAAGAAGAGGAGCGCGAACGGTTCGCGCATCTTTGCCATCTCTTCCAGAGAGACAATCCCCTGGCCATTGGGCATGGGACGCCCGACATCGGTGAGCTCATTGATCGTGCCGCTATCCTAGCTTTGGATCTCCTGAAGGCGGACGTGTTGGAGATCGTCCTGGCAGACAGTGCAGACAAGTCGCTCAAGCATGTGGCGACCCTCGGTCCGCTGGCTGAGCCGTTTCGGCGGGCTCCTTGCACGCCGTATCAGGGTGTCATCGGCGATGTGTTGCAGCGCGGAGAGGCGGTTGTGCTGGGGGATGTGCGGCAGGATCCACGCTATGTCGCAGTTGTGTCTGAGATTCGCTCTGAGCTGTGTGTGCCGCTCCAAGTTGGCAGCGTAGTGACTGGCGTGATCAACGCCGAGAGCTGCCGGCCGAATGCCTTCTCCGAGGCGGATGTGCGCCTTCTCTCGCTGCTGGCACTGCAGCTAGCCGTTTCTGTCGAGAATGCACAGCTGCTCAGCCGGGAACGCCGGCGTGCCGAGCAGTTGGACATCGTCAACGAGGTGGGGCGGCACTTGGTCTCGATCCTGGATATTGACGAGCTTTTGGGCCGAATGGCGCATCTATTGCGCGATGCGTTTGGGCAATATGATGTGAACATTCTGATCGTGGATCAGCAGACGCAGGAGCTGGTCTGGCGGGCAGGGACCCGCTTCGAGCAGCCGGGCCATATTCCGAAGCGTTTCGTTCGCGTGCCACCAGGTCAGGGGATCGTGGGCTGGGTGGCTGCGCATGGCCAGCCCTTGCTGGCCAATAACGTTCTCGAGGAGCCGCGATACCTGCTCGTGCCAGAACTGCCCGACACGCGCTCGGAACTCGCTGTGCCTATCATGCGAGGAGAGCGTGTCCTGGGGGTGCTGGACGCGCAAAGCACTCATTTCGATGCCTACGATGAAGACGATGTCTTTATCCTGCAAACCTTAGATC
>JAIOAV010000001.1:84495-129988 GCA_019873665.1 Chloroflexota bacterium | reverse complement strand
TATGGGCATTGACCTGATGGGCGCCCGGCAAGCGTGGGACATGGGCTTCACGGGCGAGGGCGTCATCGTCGGGCACGTGGATGATGGCTGCGACTTTGGCCACCCGGACCTGGAAGGCACCTGGGCGGTGGTGGAAGACCCTGACTCACCATACTATGGCTGGCCGATGGTCTATGATCCCGGCCCGGCGCTCCTCTATGTCGGCTACGGCGAGAGCTTTAGCTGGCAGAGCGTATGGGACGAGACGCTGGGCGGCCTCTACTCCTTCTACATTGACACCAGTGCCACGCCTGAGGTCACCGTCAGCAGCAGTGGCATCACGGCCACGGCGGTCATCACCACCGTTGGCTATGCCGACCCGCCGCACTATACTGAATCGGCGATCCTTGCTCATGAGTACACCTTCCTGCATACGAGCAAGAGCGGCGTGTATCATGTAGGCATTCATCCCGAATCGCTCCTGTCCTACTTCAACGAGCCGGGCGAGTATGTGGCGGTGCTCGTGGTGGACGAGGCGACCGCTGGCGTCTACGATACGGTCTATGTGGACTGGGACAGCAACTATGTCTTTGACACCTATGAGCGCTTCAGCAAAGCTCACCCCACGGGGTGGTACTATGATGAGGCGACCGAGACGTGGTCGCGCGATGTGAATGGCGACAGCGTGGCCGATGTGTCCGCCGGCATCCTCTACTGGATCGCCGATGGCGAGAATGTCGTGCCGGGCACGGATGTCCTCTATCCGCCCGAGTATTTGGAGCCGCCAGCCAGTGGCGACCTGGTGCTCTTCTATGGCGACTATAACGGGAACTCGCACGGCACCGGCACCGCTGCCGCGGTGGCTGCGCAAGGCGTGATCACTGGCACCCTGTCCGCCACTGGGGCGATGATCCCGGCATGGGCGGATGCCAGCGATGGCGTGGTTTATGGCACAGCGCCGGACGCCAAGCTCTTTAGCAGCAACCTCTTCAGCGTCGGCACGACCGACGTGGACTCGTGGACGGTGCACCTCCTGGGATACGATGGCGTGCCGGGCACGGGCGATGAGGCGCAGATCAACACCAATAGCTGGGGCAACACCAGTCGTGATGACGCCTGGACCGCGGATAGCCGGCTCATCACCCGCATGAACATGGTCTTCCCTACTATGACCTGGTTCTTCGGGACGGCCAACGGCGGGTTCGGCTATGGCACTTCCAGCTCTCCCGCCACCGGGCCCACCGCTATCGGCGTAGCCGGTGTGGATCTCAACGGCCCCATACTGGATGCCGGCAGCGAGCCTATCGCCAGCGCGGAGCAGATCCTCTATGGCGATCTCACGCCTTACTCCAGCCGCGGTCCGAACACCGCTGGCCGGGGAGATGCCGACATCATGAGCATCGCGGACGGGGCGACGGGCGATATGCCATTGCTGCTCGCTATCCTGGATAGCCAGGAGTTCGACGGCCAGATGGCGTGGGAGCAGTTTGGCGGCACCAGCCAGGCGACGCCGTTTACCGCAGGCATCGGTGCGCTCGTCTGCCAGGCGTATAAGGAAAAGACCGGCGAGTGGCCAGACTATGCCACGCTTCAGTCCATCCTCATGTCCACAGCACAGGACGCGCACAACGATCCCTTTGTGCAGGGCGCAGGGCGCGCCTATGCCAAGCTGGCAGTGCAGGTTGCGGCCGGCTTGGGCGGTTTTCGCGTGTCGCCCTCGCGTTGGGACGCCGGCGACTATCGCGGCGAGACGTATGCTGACTTTGCTCGGCTGGTAGCGCCAGGAGAGTCGGCTCAGCAGACCTTTACCGTGCACAACACCTCTGCCACGACGATGACGCTGACGATCTCCGACGAGGTGCTGAAGGAGATCGGCTCTTTCGAGATGACGCTGACCACGACAGTTGCGGCAGAGGAACCAACTCGCAACATCAGCAAGCCGGACTATCTCGTCCCGCTCTATGTCAAGGATGGCGTCAACCACATCCCAGCGGGCACCGACCTGATGGTGGTCAGCGTGGCCTCGCCGTGGGAGTACTTTAGCATGGGCGATCCCACCGTGCCCGCGTCCATGACGGTGGACAGCCTCTGGTACATGAAGGTCCTGAACTGGACCGACCTCAACGAGAACGGCGTCCTCTGGTTCGACACCAACGAGAACGGGGCGGTCAACAACGGCGAGCTGGATAACCGGCCCAGCCTAGGGGATCCGATGCTCGACGAGTCGTCGGTCGAGATCAACGAGTTCAGCATCAGCTACCAGTACGGCACAACTAAAGAATGCCGCGTGGAAAGGCCGCTGGATCGCGCGGACGACGGCATTTACATCGGGCTGATCCACTATACGAGCACCCCCCGCAATGTCGGCAAGCCATTCCCGGTGACACCGCTGAAGATCCGCGTCGCGTTCTATCAGCACGTGGATATGGACTGGATCGAGAGCACACCGCTGACGCTCACCGTGGGCGCGGGCATGACGGCGACCTTTACCTCGATGGTAGCCGTGCCGGAAGGGACGCCCGCTGGTCTGTATCAGGGCAGCATCCGCGTCTCCGGCGGCGAGCAAGAGGCGGTGATCCCGACCGTGGTCAATGTGCCGGCAGTCGTTACCGCAGAGAACCTCAACTTTGTCTTCGGTGGGCGTGATCCCTCCGGCTATCTGTTCGACAACAGCCATGTCTATGGCGGTTTCGACTGGTTGGGCAACGGCTGGTACGATCAGGGCGACTGGCGCATGTACTTTGTGGATGTGCCGGATGACGCCGAACTGCCTGCTGGCACGCGCTGGCTCGTGGACACCCAGTGGCAGTCGCCATACACGGATATCGACACGCTGGTGTTGGGGCCCACGCCGGATGTGTACTCGGCCCGCTGGCCGCGTGTCTTTGGGCCATACACGCTCGATCTGGTGGGCGGCAGCCAGGATACAGCCTACCGGCGTGACCAGATCTGGAACTGGGGCCGTTACGCCTTCTCCTGGAAGACGAACACCGGCGAGGCGCAGGAGACAGTTACCGCCAGCCTCTTGCCGGGGCTGAACGCCATCATGTTGCAGAATGTGCTCTACGGCGGCATAGATACTCGCGAGCGCTTCACCGGCACAGTCGGCACCATCTCGGTCGCGCCGTGGCCGATCGAGGTCACCACGACCGAGCTGAGCGGCAGCGCCACCTTCACCTTGACCTCCAGCATCGCGCTGAGCGGCCTCGGCTATGGCGGCAGCTTCGGGCTCAGCAAGCCGATGCGCTATCTCGACCAGCCGATCCAGCAGAGCCAGAACAAGTACTTCCAGTTCACGGTGGGTGATTCGGCCCTGCTAGAGCTCACCCTGAGCACCAAGGACCCCGATAGCACACCCGACCTGGATCTCGTGCTCTACCGCGCCGTGGGCGGCAAGTGGACGCAGGTGACCTACTCCGCTGGCGCCACGTCGGATGAGCACATCCGCATCGTGCGTCCGCCCGCGGGGCGCTACCTGGCAGCAGTGCAAGGGTACGCTGTGATCGGCACCGGCACGTTCGACCTGGTGATCCGCTCCGTCGAGGGCCACGACCTCACGGTAACCGGCATCCCCACCGGCACAATCGAGGCGGGCAAGGCATACCAGCTCACGCTGAACTATGCCAAGACCGCCGCCACGGGCACCTACGAAGGGCTGATCCTGTTGGGCACGGACAAGGCGCCGGCCATCCTGGAAGTGCCCGTGCAGATCGCCTTCGAGACGGTGGAGCTAACGCACTCGACCAAGGCGGCAGAGGAGACGGTTACCTGGGGCGATATGATCCACTATGAGATCGTCGCGACCAACAGTGGCAACATCACCGGCACGGTGAGCATCGAGGACTGGCTGCCGCAGAGCGAGAACATCGTGCTTGTGACCGACACGCTCACGGCGACGATGGGCATCCCAATCTGGGATCCCGCCGCCAATGACGGTTTCGGCGCGATCACGTGGCAAGGCGCGCTGGCCGCCGGCGAGACGATTACCATCACCTTTGCGGTGCAGACCGTCAAGCCCACGGCGGGCGTGACCGAGGTGCTGACCAACACCGTTACGCTCAAGAGCGGTGTCAATCCAGACGTTACCAAGACGGCTGTCACCACGGTCAAGCCGTTCCTGAGGGTGATCTTGCCTGTGGTCATGAAGCCATAAGGCACGACGAACGGACAGTGAAAACCTCCTGCGCTACGCGCGGGAGGTTTTCTTTTGTGTGCGGCCTGCCTATAATGGGGCATCTGATGGCATCCTTGCAGAAAGGAAGACGCGGCCATGACGTTCAAGAGAGCCATAATCACGATCCTGATTGCGGCGCTTGTGCTGGCAACCTGCGGCAGCGCGCCGCTCCAGGCGGCATGGCCTACCGATGCAAGCGCTATGCGCGTCATCGTCCTGTTGGCGGACCCGCCGCTGGTTACCTATGCCGCTGGTCGGCAGGCGCGGCTGGATGTGACAGCGCCGGACAGCCAGGCGTATCTGCGCCATCTGGACGCACGGCAGACTGCCTTCCGCGAGCGACTCGCGCGCGCTCTGCCGACAGCGGAGGTCGAGCACCGCTACCGGATTCTGCTGAACGGAGTCGCGCTGCGCCTTGCAGGCGCAGCCGCGCAGAGCATGGCGGCGCTGACCAGTCTGCCAGGGGTGAAAGGGGTCTATCCGGAGCGGGCGTATGCGCTCTCGCTCAGCCATAGCGTGCCGCTGATCGGCGCGCCGGCACTCTGGGAGGCCCTGGGCGGCGTGGATGCGGCGGGCGACGGGATCAAGATCGCGATCATTGATTCGGGGATCACGATCAGTAACCCCTTTCTGCGCGCTGACGACCTGGCATATCCAGCAGGGTATCCCAGAGGAGAGATCGCCTACACGACGCCCAAAGTGATCGTCGCGCGCGCCTACTTTCGCGCCGATGACCCGCCCGCCGCCGCGGAGCCAGCGAACCCGCTGGATAGCCCTTACGCGGGCGGGCACGGCACGCACGTCGCGGGGATCGCTGCAGGTGCTGCATACACCGACACTCCCTTTGGCACACTGAGCGGCGTCGCGCCGCGCGCCTGGCTGATGAACTACAAGGTGTTCTACTGGTCGCAGAGCTCGGCGCAGGTCGGGAAAATCCTCGCCTATTCGCCTGAGCTGGTCGCGGCGATGGAGGATGCCGTCGCCGATGGCGCAGACGTGGTCAATGGCAGTTGGGGCGGTAGCGCGGATTTGGCACTGGATGCCGACCCGATGATCCTGGCGGCAGAGGCGATGGTGCAGGCGGGCGTTGTGGCGGTCTTTGCCGCCGGGAATGACGGGCCGCTGCCGCACAGCGCCAACTCTCCCGGCATTGCGCCGCATGCCATCGCCGTCGGCAACACCAGCACCGACCGTTACGGCGGCAAGCCGGATGTGCTGAACCACCGCAGCTCGCGCGGGCCGGGGCTGGGCCTGCAGATCAAGCCGGACCTCACGGCGCCGGGCACGAACATCTACTCTTCTGCCGGCACCTATTTCGCCACACTCACCGGCACCAGCATGTCCGCGCCGCATGTGGCGGGGGGCGTTGCGCTCCTGCGCCAACTCCACCCGGCGTGGACGCCGGCGCAGATCACGGCGGCGCTGATGACTACGGCGCACACGGCCGTCTGGGCGTCGGCGATAACCGGCGACGTGGCGGGGATCGTGGAGCAGGGCGCGGGCCGCATCGCGCTGGCACGGGCCGCCGACCCCGGCCTCTTGCTCTCGCCGCCCAGCGTTTCGTGCGGCGAGCTGCGTGCGGGCACCGGCGCGACGATCACCCTCACCGCAGACGCGCTGGTCGGCGGGGTGTACACCATCACCGTCGAAGGCCCGTCGCCCGAGAGCAGCATCTTGCTGACCTCGACGCGGACATATCTGGCGCTAGAGGCCACAGAGCGCACGCAGTGGTCGCTGTCGCTTGCTGTGGCTGCATCCGCGACGCCAGGTGACTATGGCGGGCGCATCTGGCTCAACTCGGCAGAACGGACGCTGCATGTCCCGTGGCTGGTGCGTGTATTGCCCGCGGTGCAGGTGGCTGGTGTATTGCTGCTGGACGACGATGGCAGCTCGCTGGACGACGGCGTGGACTATTCGCCCTACTACACGGCGGCGCTGGACGCGCTGGGGCTCTCGTACGATGTCTGGGATGTGAGCTTGCACTGGCAAGAGATGATGAATGCGCAGCAAACGTGGGGCGCACTCCCTGACACAGCGACCATGAAGGGCTACCGCCTGGTGATCTGGTTCACCGGCGACAGTCGCAACAGCTATGCGCACATCGGCGCGAGCGAGTCGGATCGCGCGCACATGCGATATCATGTCCAGTCTGGTGGTCGGCTGCTGGTCACGGGGCAGGATTGGAGTGGCTACGAACTGGGAAGTGTGGATGGCGATCCTGCCGAGCTGGCCGAGATCGGCCTGGGTGCGGAGATAGTCGCCGCCGATGCGTATGATCCAACGGCGTTATTGTCGCCGGTGGAGGGTATCATCACTGCCACCCTTTTTGCCGGCGTGCAGCTTGACCTGAGTGGCGTGCCGACGCCCACGCTGGCCAGCGGCGCGGGAAATCAGCGCCGCGTGGATGAGATCGCACCCATCACCGACTATCAGAGCGCAGCCGTGCTGCGCGCGCTGCTACCGGGATCGCAGGGGCCAGGTGTGGTGGCGGTGGCAAAGAGTGCCGACGCCACGCTGGCGCAGCCCATCCCCGCCATCCCACCGGGTCGCGCGCTCTATCTCTCCTTCGGCCTAGAAGGGGTGCGCGACGACACCGGTCATACCACCCGCGCCGCGCTACTGGCGCGGGCCATCGCGTGGCTGACGGACGAGCTGACGGCAACCATCTCAGTGGGGGCGGTTACCGATCCGCGCGACCCGATCGTTCTCACCGCAGATGCCAGCTCCAGCGCGCCCGGTGTGACGATCCTGCGCTACCGCTGGGACCTCGGCGACGGCTCGCCGCTGGTGGATAGCGCCTGGCCGTATGTGACGCATGCCTATCGGCAGCCGGGCACGTACCACCCGCGCGTCGAGGTCCTGGACAGCCTGGGCCACACTGCGATCAGCGGGCCAGCCACGGTCGTCGTGCGGGAAGCATCCTGGCCTTATCGCATCTGCCTGCCGCTGGCGCAAAAGCGCTAGCGGAACCTCGCGCCGCGCAACACGCTAACAGACGACGGCACAGGAGCAGCCGGCAGAGCCGGGGCAAGCAAAAGCGCCGGGGAACGGAATCTCCCGGCAGAAGAAGAACACATCGTTTTCGCATGTTGACCGGGGAATCGCCCCCAACAAGCACCCGGATCTATGCCACGCGCGTCGTCTCGCCCCGCACAGTCAACATGCCGCGCAATGGCGGCGTCGGTGCCTTGCAGTCATCCGGCTGGCTGCCGCCCACGGCAATCTCGAACTCGCCCGGCTCCACCACGCGCTGCCCGCGCTCGTCAATCAGCGAGAGCTGGCGCGGCGTCAGGCTGAAGGTTACGGCGCGACTCTCGCCCGGCGTCAGATGGACGCGCTGAAAGCCCTGGAGCTGGCGGATGGGCACGGGCACGGAGGCGGCCACGTCGCGCACGTAGAGCTGCACCACCTCATCCCCTGCCCGCGGCCCGGTGTTGGCTACACGCACGCTGACCTGCGCCTCGCCATCCGGCGCCATCACCCTCGGCGTGATCTGCAGGTCGCTGTAACGGAACGTGGTGTAGCTCAGCCCGTAGCCGAACGCATAGAGGGGCTCGGCGGTCGAGTAGCGATAGGTGTGGCCCGCCATGGCATAGTCGCGGAAGGGCGGCAACTGGTCCACCGACTTGTAGAAGGTAACCGGCAGCCTCCCGCCCGGGTTGTAGTCGCCAAAGAGCACGTCCGCCACCGCCGTGCCACCTTCCTCGCCGGGATACCACGCCTCCACGATAGCAGGGATGTGCGCATCCGCCCAGTTGACGGCGACGGCGCTGCCGTTCAGCAGCACCAGCACCACCGGCGTGCCGGTGGCGTGCACCGCCTGCAAAAGCTCCTCCTGCACGCCGGGGAGATCAATCTCGGTGCGGTCGCCGGAGCTGACCCCCTTGCCCTGCACTCCCTCGCGCTGGCCTTCCTCACCTTCCACGCGCTGCGATAGCCCCAGCACCACGATGGCAACATCCGCGCCTTGTGCCGCGGCCACGGCCTCGGCAAAGCCATCGCGTGAATCGTCCACAATGTCACAGCCTCTGGCATACATCACCCTGGTTTTCGCCGATACCTTCTGCCGTATTCCCTCCAGCATGGTGACAGAGCGCGACGGCGTCCCGTTATAGTTACCCAGCAACACGATGGCATCGTCGGCGTTCGGGCCGATGACGGCGATGGATGACAGGTCCTTGCGCAGCGGCAGCGCACCGTGCGCGTTCTTCAGCAGCACGATGGACTCTTGCGCGGCCTGCAGCGCCAGCTGCCGGTGCGCCGGCGAGTCGTTAACCTCGTACGGGATCTGCGCGTAGGGGACCATCTCCGGCGGGTCGAACATGCCCAGCCGGAAGCGCGCCGTAAAGAGCCGCCGCAAGGCGACATCAATCGTCGCCTCGTCTATCAACCCCTCCGCCACCGCATCGCGCAATGCCAGATACGTCTCACCGCAGTTGAGATCGCACCCATTCTTGACGGCGAGCGCGGCCGCCTGCGCCGGCGTCTCGACTACCCGATGGTTCTTCCAGATGTCGCGGATGGCGCCGCAATCCGACACGACATAGCCATCGAAACCCCACTCCTCGCGGAGGATCCGCTGCAACAGCGTGCGGCTGGCGCAGCATGGCTCGCCGTTTGTACGATTGTAAGCCCCCATCACCGAGACCGCCTTGCCCTCCTGAACGGTGGCCTGGAAGGCGGGCAGATACGTCTCGCGCAGATCGCGCTCGTCCACCACCGCGTCAAAGTGATGCCGCTCGTGCTCTGGCCCGCTGTGCACCGCGTAATGCTTGGGCGTCGCCACCAGCTTCAGGTACTTGGGGTCGTCGCCCTGCAGGCCGCGCACGAACGCCACCCCCAGCCGCGCCGTGAGGTACGGGTCCTCGCCATAGGTCTCCTGGCCACGCCCCCAGCGTGGATCACGAAAGATGTTGATGTTCGGGGACCAGAAGGTGAGCCCGGTATAGCGCGCGTGGATGCCCTGGCGCAACGCCTCGTGGTGCTTGGCCCGCGCCTCGTCCGAGATGGCCACCGCGATGCGATGCATCAGCGGCACATCCCACATGGCTGCCATGCCGATCGCCTGCGGAAAGACGGTGGCCACTCCCGCCCGGCCCACGCCGTGCAGGCACTCGTTCCACCAATCGTATTCGGGCACGCCCAGCCGTTCGATCTCGGCGGCGCTGTGCACCATCTGCGAGATCTTTTCCTCCAGCGTCATGCGCGAGATGAGGTCATCCACCCGCTCTGCCACCGGGCGCGACGGGTCCAGATATATCGCGTCCGCGGGCGTCATCTCCGCCTTGCTCTTCTCGGCCATGTCATCTCTCCTTTCCGGGCCACATCGCCTCCAATCTTCTCATCCGGCCAAAGCCCCGACCTCAACCTTACTCTCGTTGGCCGGGCTAACCTCCCGCCCGCCGAAGGCGAGAAAAAGCTAGCCCTCCGCGATGTGGAGCGCCTTACTGCGACCAGCGCGTCAGGATCGTCTCCCGCTGGAACAGCTTGACCCCCACAAACAAGAGGGCGACGTCCAGCACGGCAATGAGCAAGCAGCCGATGACAAAGAAACGTGTGCTGAGCAGCAGCTTGCCCATCAGCACGGGGATCGTCAGCGCCACCAGCGGCAGCACGATCAAGCCGCCGATCTGCTCCGCCAGCCGCACATCGTTGACGCGCGACGAGATGATCACGCCGATGATCACCGCCGCGACCGTCAGCAGCGGCGACAGCACGATCATCGCCAGCAGCCAGGTGGGCGCCAGCATAATCTGCGCTACCTGCGGCGTAGTCAACAGCGCTGTCACGGCCACCGTCAGCGCGAAGCTTGCCCAGGTGATCACCACCGCCGGGATCGCGCCTGCCAGCGTCTTGGCGGAAAGGAGTTGCGTCACACTGATCGGCGTCGCCAGCAGCGGCTCCAGGCTACGCTGCTGCTTTTCGCCCACGATGCTATAGACGGCGACAAAGATCGGGATCATCAAGGGGATCATCAAGAAATAGAGCAGAAACTGATCCAGCATCAGGATCTCGAACACCCGCAGCTCGCTCATCCCCTGGAATTGCGGCAACTGCATCAGGTGCGCATACGCGCCCGCGTCGTTAAAGCCTTCCGGGATGCCGCCGCTGCCCTGCGCCGACCGCTCGATAAAGTAGAGAAAGCCTGCCGGCATCGCCACAAAGAGAACCGGCAGGACGATGGACATGATCAAGATGTTCTTGTCGCGAAAGACCTCTTTCCATTCCTTGCGCACAATCACCCAGATGGCGCTCATGCAGCCTCCTTCATCAGGCTCAGGTACGTCTCCTCCAGGCCATGCTCCAGTTCATTGACCTGCAGGACATCAGCACCAAGCTGCACGAGGCGACGCACAACCAGGGGAGTAACCGCTTCTGGATCCGGCGCGGAAATCGTCAGCCGGCCGTCCTTCTCCTCAACCTCCGTCACCTGGTCCAGCGCATGCACCGCATTGATCATTTCGGGTGTCACCCGGCGCAGGCGCACCAGCAGCCGCCGGCCAAAGAGGCGACGCTCCAGATTCGCGGGCGTGTCCACCGCGATCAGCCGCGTCTTGAGCACGCCGATCCGGTCACAGAGGCGTTGCGCCTCGTCCAGATTGTGCGTGCAAAGGAAGATCGTCCGCCCCTGCCCCTTCAGCTCCCCGATAAAGTCGCGCACGATTTTGGCCGCTTCCGGATCCAGTGCCGAGGTTGGCTCGTCTAGGAAGAGCACCTTGGGCTCGTGGATCAGTGCCCGCGCGATGGCCAGTTTCTGCTTCATCCCTTTGGAGAACGTAACCGCCGTTTCATTGCGTCGCTCCCAGAGCCCCAGCATCGTCAGGTACTTTTCCACCTGCGCGGCAGGATCTGCCACGCCGTATAGCCGGGCGTAGAAATCCAAGTTGTCGTAGGCGCTCAGCTTGTCGTACAGGCCGGGCGATTCGGTGAGGATGCCCACATTGCGGCGGATCTCCATGTCGTCGCGTCCCACGCGCAGGCCAGCGATGGACGCCTCGCCGGTGGTGGGCGCAATGAGGCACGTCAACATGCGGACGGTCGTCGTCTTACCCGCGCCATTTGGCCCGAGCAGGCCAAAGATCTCGCCTTCGGCGACCTCCAGGGTGAGGTGATCAACCGCGACGTTCCTGCCAAAGGTTCTTGTTAGTTCTTTGGTCTGGATCATCTGCTCTATACATCCTCGAATAGGGGATGGGTCCGAAGCTCATCACAATACGCTGAAAGGTCAATCGTTAGCGGCGTCACCGACACCACGCGGTCGAGTCGCATCGCGGCGACATCCGAGTCCGGCTCCAGTGTCGCCACGTCGAACTTGACCTCATAGCCGAGTGGCCCGTTGCGGGACCCATCGGGACTGCGATTTAGCGTAGGTTGCAGGTAGCGCTGTCGCGAGACGCGCGTCAGCCGCCATGGCGTCTCGGGCGTGGCATCGCTCGGCACGTCAATCTTGAGCAGGTCCACTCCGGGCGGCAACGGGTGGCGCAACATCGCCCGGGCAAAGCGCCGCAGAAAGAGCCCGGCCACCGTAAAGTCCACCTCGTCACTGTGGCTGAAATAGTGGTGTGGCTCAGCCTCCAGCGAGATGGCGATGCTGGGCACGCCCCATCCCGCCGCCTCCAGCGCCGCGCCCACCGTGCCAGAGCCGGTGATGCCGGACCCCACGTTCTCCCCATAGTTGATGCCAGAGATCGCCAGGTCCGGCAGGCGCGGCAACACCTCTGCCATCGCATAGAGCGCCACGTTCGCCGGAGAGGTACGCAGCGAAAAAGCGTTGATCGGCGTCTCGCCGTCGGCATATGGCTCGCGGATAAGCACACCATCAGTCTGGGTATAGCTCCGCCCCATGGCCGATTGCTGCTCGCGCGGCGCAACCACCCACACCTCTCCCAGATCGCGCACCGCGTGCACGGCGGCGCGCAGTCCAGGCGAGGCGATGCCATCGTCGTTTGTCACCAGGATCAGCGGGCGGTTGCCACCTGCTCGCTGGCATTGTGCCATCAAAGCTGGCTCTCGTTCTCCCATCGCATACCCGGCTAGAGCTTGCCTTCTTCGTAACGCCTTTGCAGCTTGGCGAGCATGTCGGCGGTCATAGTGGCCAGATCGTATTCCGGGTACCAGCCCCATTCCTCTCGCGCCGCGCTATCATCAATGGACATCGGCCACGAGTCGGCAATCGCCTGGCGAAAATCGGGCGCGTAGGAAATGGTGAATTCGGGGATGTGCTTTCGAATCTCGGCGGCCAGATCTCGTGGCGCAAAGGAAAACCCCGCCATGTTGAAATCGGCGTGATGACGCAGTCGCGATGCATCCGCCTCGGCGAGCCCGATCGTGCCACGGGTGACATCCGGCATATAGATCATGGGTAATACTGTATCCTCACGTAAGAAACAGGTGTACTTTTTGTGACGGATCGCCTCGTAAAAGATCTCGACGGCATAGTCGGTCGTGCCACCGCCGGGCAGTGTCTCGCTGCTGATGACACCCGGATAACGGAGCCCGCGAACATCTACGCCAAAACGCCACACATAGTAGTTGCAGAGCAACTCTCCGGTGACCTTGGTCACGCCGTACATGGTTGTGGGGCGCAAAACCGTCTCCTGCGGCGTGTTGACGCGCGGGGTCTCTGGCCCAAAGACGGCGATCGAGCTGGGGCAGATCACGCGCGCCAGCTTGAACTCACGCGCCGCCTCCAGAACATTGTATAGCCCATTGATATTCACGTCCCAGCAGACATGCGGTTTTTGCTCGCCCACCGCCGACAGCACCGCCGCCATATGGTAGATCGTGTCCACGCCATACTTGACGATGGCCGCGTCCAGTTGCGCGCGCTGCGTAACATCCAGCGTGATGCACGGGCCGGATTGCAGCAGCGCGTCGCTCGGCGGCGTTCGGTGACCCGCCGCGATCACGTTCTCCCGGCCATAGCGTTCACGCAGAGCTAGCGTCAGCTCCGACCCAATCTGCCCGACCGCCCCCGTTACGAGAATCTTGTTCATGTATCTCTCCGACGTATGAGTGTTATGAGTCAAGCTAGTGCAAACTAGCCTATAGCGACGTCTTCTCGTCTTATCCCGGGTCGAAGGCGCCGGGGCAGCCGAGTGCCTTGCACCTGTCTGTCGAGCCAGGTGCAGGGCGCGCGAATCAGGCCGCTTCAGGAGGCAGGCGGTTCAGCGCATCCTCTGCCGCCGCGCGGACGCCCGGATCCCGGTCCTGCAGCGCGGCGCGCAAGGCCGGCGCAGCGCGAGGGTCACCCAGGCGCACTAACGCCTCAATGGCATTGCGGCGCACGTTCTCATCCTCATCCTGAAGCTTCTCCACCAGCGGTGCGAGCGCCCGGGGATCACCCAGCTCCCCGAGCGCCCAGGAGGCCTCTAGGCGAACGCCAAAAAAGGAATCGCGCAATGCCGCGATGAGCACGTCAAACGAACGAATATCCTGTAACCAGCCCAGCGCTTCCGCCGCAGCGCGGCGGACATACGGGCGGTGGTCGTGCAGCGCCTCGGCAAAGACCTCCACCGTCCACGCGTCACGCAGACGAACCAGGGCACGGGCCACCGCCCCGCCGCCGGCGATCATGCCGCGCGTGCTCTCCAGCGCGGCTAGCAGCGGGCGAATCGCCTCCACGTCGCCGCATGTGCCCAACACCTCGGCTGCAATAGCGCGTGTCGTCTCATCCGCAGCAAAGAGCGCCGGCACCCAGAGGCGCCAGTTCTCCGTCTCGGCCTCGAAAGCACCCCACTCCTCAGGCCAATCACCCATGGTAACCTCCCCGCCACCCTCTTGCCCCATGCGTGTCGCATTGTATATCACCCACTGGCCACCTGTCAACCTCTCGCGCATAGGTATTGCTGCGCCACGGCAGCGTCCGCTAGGACTGACGCAGGGGTGCG
Source organism: Chloroflexota bacterium (assembly GCA_019873665.1). GTDB lineage: Bacteria > Chloroflexota > Anaerolineae > JAAYEA01 > JAAYEA01 > JAIOAV01. Next base: position 115,945 of record JAIOAV010000001.1, on the reverse strand, counting down.
TCGAGACTCATACCCTTCTCCGTCAACGCCCGGCGAAGATATTCCACATCCTCGTCGTGGACGATGGCCAATGCGGCCGAGGGAACCAGCGGCACGATCAACGGTCCCACCGATGGGTCCTCCAAGAGCTCGCGCATCACGTCGCTGTTTTTGAGCTGCAGGAGGGTAACCCTCTTGAGCGCCGCGTTTCCGTAATACTTGGCCCATACCTTGATGCGTGAGACAACGTCTGCGGAAAGCGACCCCATGTGCAATGGCCGCAGCGTGCCGATGATCCGCTCCGCCGTCCATCCCAACGCGGCGGCCCGCTCCACTGCCGCTGAAGTAAGATAAAGCTCGCCATCACGTAGCTCGGTGAAGGGGAGCAACCGATAGCGCAGATAGATGTCCGGCACCTGATGCGCAAAGCGGATGTGACCATCCTCCTCGACCGTCAAACACGCCACCGTCTGATCCGGCTCGGACGTGACAGTGGGCAGGTAGCCGCTCGCCTGCAGCGCCCTTTGTAGCTGCTGTAACCGCGCATCACCATCGCTGAGCAGCGTTGCTGTCGGAGATATGCGCCGCCCCAACTGCGGGCCCACATTCGGGTCTGCCAGTAGGCGATCCAGCAGCTCAGGCGACGCCACCTGGCAGAGGATTCCGCCGTGGAAGAAGGCGATCCGGTCATGATACCGGCCCCACTCCTGCAACGTCAAGGCCACATTTTGCGGCATTGGCGAGCTGCTCTCGCGATTCAGGAAGGCGATGATTTGCTGCACTGTCATTCCCTTCTGCTGCGCCTGATAGACCGACTCGCGCGTGAGGCGATATTGAAATACGCGCTCTCCCTTCACCCGTTCGGCGAATTCATCCAACACAGATAGCGTATAGTCGCTTACCGGGTCGAATGCCAGGATCTCGAAATTCGGCTGCATGACCAATCGCCGTTCCAACGTCTGTTCCGGTTCCAGCGGGATGATGCCGAGGATCTGCGCGCCGATGCTCGACACCTCCAGCGCGACCAGATCTGGCCCATTCCAGCCCAGGGACACGATGCCCAGCCAATGCAAAGGTTCTTGCAGCACATAGCGAATGAAGCGCGCCTCGACGATATCCCATCCCTGCGCCTCGTCATAGACGGGGAACTGCCATGAGAGCGGGTTGTTGTAGCTGTGGTACGGGTTGTGCAGGCCATAGTAATTGTGATGCCGCGGGAAAAGAAACTCATAGTTCACGTCCTTGGCGCGCTGCAACAGGTCAGAGAGCAACACCCACTGCTGTGGCGGAGTATGTTGCAGCAGCCCGGCCACGAACTGGCGCCCCCCCTTGATGACAGAGGTGGCGCGGGTGTCGCGATTGGTGCTGGTATCAATGCGGAGCTCACGGATGCGTAGCAGTTCGTTCCACGGCGTCAGCCGCAGCCAGGCGCGAAAGGCGCGCTCTGTGCGCGCACGCAGACTCAGGCCAAGAAAGTCGCGCGACCCGGGCGCCGTCTGCAGGCGCAGCCCCTGCCGTTTGATGAGGCCCATCTCCTCCATCAGAAGCCGAATGAAATGGAGCCGCCCCGTCTCGCCCTCATGGCGGGCATTCTGCACATCCTCCTTGACCCACATCTCCTCGTTCAATTGCATCCAGTGGCGTTTGGGCAGCCAGCCGCGTGAGGTTAAGGATACTTCGTTGCGATTCACATAGCTCCAAAACAGAAACAGATCCCGCTGAAAAGCCTCCGGCGCGGCCCGCCACACGGTGCCGATCGCCTCATCGGGCACCGGAGCCGCCCAGCGGCTGAGAACATCGAGATGCTCGCGGATTGCCGGCGGCACGACGAGCCGTGTCCCGGGGCTGAGCTCCAGAGGGGGGGTGGAACCATTCCGCGGCTCGCCCTCCACGCTCAGGACAAGTCCCAGCGCCGTGAGACGCGCCAGCACATCCTCCAGGTAGCGCGGCGCGCGTCTGTAGGGTGAGCCCTGATAGGTACGGGATGGTGTATCTTGCACAAAACCGCTCTGCAGCAGCTCCTGACGCAAGAGGTCGGTGCGCATCTCTCCTCCCTGACGAAGAATCTGCGCCAGCACTAACCTCTCCAAACCATCAAGCCGGGATAGCGCCGCACTTACCGTCTGTGGCTGCATGAGCGTTTGCGACAACACCTGCACATAGGCCTCCACGTCCGTTGGCTCAACGTATCCCGACAGATCGGGGCCGAGCCCGGCGAATTTGGCCATGGTCTGCAGCGCATTCAGGCTATACTCGCGCAATAATGCCGGAAACTCGTAACTCATTTGATCTCCTTGGTCCGAGGCGTATAGCCCTTTTTGATCATCTCGTCTCGCAAGAGATCAACCACGTCTGATTTGATGACAACCACCCGTGGTGATAGCTGGTAGATCACGTGGTCTGCCAAAGATGTGGTATTCAGCAGTTCCTGCAATGCGTAATCATCAGCGAACTCGATGATAGTCGGGTGACGATATAGCCGCACCGCGCCGTACGTGCGCCAGTACGATTCCAGCTTTGTCCGTGCGCCGTCGGGCAACACCGCACCGCTGACCTGCTCCAGAAACGATACGATCCGCTTCAGCGCGATGCCGGCTTCAAAAGCCTGGTTCAGCCGCTGCGGCGTGACACGGTAACGGAACATGTCCGGCTCGGCATCGATCAGGTCCGAGAACTGCCCCAAAAAGTCGTGCACTTCGGCATCTACCCGGCCCAGTTGTACGCTGATGGTCAGATCGTCGCCTACCGTCAGCGGGCGCATATCTCCCTTTGCCGTGGCCGTTTGCGGATAGCGGCCGAGAAGATACTTACCCAGGCTGGTCACGCGAAAGGCGACGAGTTGCGTACCCTCATACGCCAGGCTCACGCTGCCCAACCAGTGCAGCGGGCCGGCCAGAAAAGCGGCAAAGAGCGGCCCGTAGCATTGCATCCAGTGTCGGCGGTCATAGACAAGAGCCGGTGAGTCGGCCCCGATCTCTCCCAGCCACCAGGTCGGCAGCTCGCGCGACGCAGCAGAGTGCAGGCAAGAGAGAGTTGGGCAAAGCTCCCAGATCGCCTCCAACAGGCTATCCCAGCGATGCCACTGCTCGTCCCCCAGCAAACTCAACACACGCGCGACAAAACGGCGAATCCCGGCCAGGTCGCACAGCAGATCTGTCGGCAGATCAACGGCCTGAATGCATCGCAGTCTCAGGCGCGGTTCCTGACGCAGAACGCTTCCCAATTCTGACCATTGCTCCATACCAAGCCAGGCCGCCATCAGCGCCTGTAGCTGCTGGATCTCCCCGTGGCGGCGATAGCGGTCCATAGCCAGCTCGTTGACACTCACCGCATCCCCGGCGCGGGTGATGAGGCCAATACTCAATAGCAGATGGTAGAGCAAGTCCAGCCGTGCGAGACTAGAGCCAGTAAGGTCCAGCAATGTATCACTGTCCCGTTCCGACAGCTCCATCATGCGCCAACGCACAATGTTCGACACATAGCACAGGCCATCGAGCTGCTCCCTGTCTATATAAGCAGGCAGATACCCCTGAGCAAGGGAGGCGGGCGCAGTTGCCGGTTCCGAATCCTGTTGAGGCTCGAGGCTGGCATTGCTTCGCACCCTGACATCATGCTCCTTCACGTACTGCCAGAAACGGAGGATTGCCTGTAACAGCTCGGCAGCGGGGATCTCGCTCACCCTGAGGCCGGCAAGCTCCCCTTCGTTGGCCACAGCGATTGGCTTGGCAAGCGACGAGAGGCAGCTGGCCACGGCCTTTGGCAGACGATATTCTGCGCGGAGAGGATCGCTCGCGCCATCTACAAAAAGCAAAGCGTTCGCCTCCAGATTCCGCAGATAGCTCTCGACATCCTTGGCCAGCAGCGGTCCATACCACGCCAGGAGCGCCCTCTGCACGCGATCCTTGCGTATGCCATCGTGCGCTGCCAAAAGATAGATCATCTGCAGGGTGGCATGCTCGCCGCGACCCAACCCGGCGATGGCCTCCAATACGTTCTCGGGATCCGCCAGCAGCCCGACGAGCTCGGCTACGAGTTCGGCTTTGCGCGTAGTGTGCTCGGATGCGCCGCGTCGCCGCGCCAAATCCCGCAGGGTATGCACTGACTGGCTCTCAAGCCACTGTAGCAACTCACGCCCGGCAGCAGTATGATGATCCTTGCGCTCGAGGCCGTTGATATCGTCCAGAAGAGAACCCTCCGCAAGAAATCGTCTTCCATAACAGGCATGGAACGCCGATTATACATCGTCATATTATAGCGCTTTCCACGCGATAGATCAAATCTGACTTGTCGGCGAGCTGTGGGGCCGTGAAAAGCGCCATCGGGGTGCCGTCCAACTTCCGTCAATTCAGCCGCGAGGCTGGAGATGGACTATAACTTATATATTCTATGGAGAGAAAGTGTTCGTGTCAATTCGCAGAAGTCAGCCGCCATCTGATATGGATGCACATCCGAAGGCGCGCAGCCGTGGGTAGGTGCATGCGCAGAGCCGTCATAAGAGCGCTCCTCGCGTCGCTACAAAAGAAGAGAGCCCGCTTCGCGCGAAGCGGACTCTCTTCGCCATGCCCCGGACTGGACTCGAACCAGCACGCCCGAAGGCACAGGCCCTCAACCTGCTGTGTATACCAATTCCACCACCGGGGCATTTGCGATTGTGATTATAGGGCGGTTTTGATTTCTTGTCAATTTGCACCTATGGGCAGATACAGGACCCAAGCGCATATCTTGGCCCCTGCCACTACAACTGGAAAATCTCCTTGAGTTCGAGCACGACGCTCTCCACCTGGCGACGGACCACTCGCTCCTCCTGCTCATCCAGGGACGGTGGGATCTGATCGCGCAGTGTGCCGCTCTCATATGTTGCTGCATAGGCCGCGGGCAACTCGTCCGGGAAAACCTGCTCGGACATCACACCGTAGGCCAGTGTCCAGAGGCGCGGCACCGCTGCTATGGCATAGCCGCCACCACCCAGAGCGATCCAGCGCGGCGCCAGCGCGGCGATCATCTCGACCACCGCTACATAGCCGGCTGACGAGAGCATCAGGTGCGTAAGCGGATCAGACCGATGCACATCGGCACCAAGCTGACTGACGACGACATCTGGCGCAAAGCGGCGCATCAGTGGCACAACCACCTCTCGAAACGCCCACACATACGGTTCATCGAACGTGTAGGGTGGGAGTGGCACGTTGACGCAAAATCCCTCACCCTTGCCCTCTCCCCTCTCACGCACAAAACCGCTGCCAGGAAAGAGATAGCGCCCCGACTCGTGCAGCGAGATAGTCATCACCTGGTCCGAGTCATAGAAGGCATCTTGCACCCCATCCCCATGGTGGGCGTCAATGTCAATATAGACGACGCGCAAGCCACGTTGCGCCAGCCAGGAGATGACAACTGCTGGGTCGTTGAAGACGCAAAACCCCGAAGCGCGAGCCGGTCCTGCGTGGTGCATGCCGCCAGCATAGTTGAAGGCCACATCTACCTGGCCGGAGACGACCAACTCTGCCGCCACCAGCGATCCGCCAGTCTTGAGGCCTTCTGTCTCGTACATTCCGGGAAAAACCGGGTTGTCACCGGCGCCAAAGCCATATCGCCAGGCAGGGACTCTGGCATCCCCGGCGCTCAGCCTCCGCACAGCGTCCACATACTCGCGTGTGTGAAAGAGCCCCAGCTCCTCCTCCGTGGCCATCCGCGCCGGAACGAGGCGGCTGTTTTCCGCTGCAAAGGCATCGTAAGCGGACAGCAATGCATATGTGCGTTGCAACCGCTCCGGCTTCATAGGATGATTCGGCCCATGTCCGGCCTGCCAGTACCCAGGTGAATGTACGAAGGCTGCTTTCCTCATACCGTCTTCCTATATGTTGATGTGATCAGGCTGCTGCCGCAGGGCGACGCCAGGGCGTCGCCGCCAGCCCCGGCAGCAGAAGCACTGGTGGAAGCCACTCGCCTTCGGCGCTGGCGCGCAACTGCCGGGCCGCTTCCGCCAGCGCCGCGTCTATGGGATTCCAGAGCACGAGCGCCCGGTAAAACTCGCTCACCCACCGCTGTCGCGCCCGTCCAATCGGCGCGTGATGGAACGAGATCAACGCCACGCCATCCGGGGGATGCAGCCGATCTGCCAGAGCCACCTGTGTCTCCGCCAAACCGGCCATTGCCGGCTGCGGCGGCTGAAACACAACCAGCCGCGTCTCAGCCTGACTCAAGAAGCACTCACGCCACAACCGCACACCCACCAACCGTCCCTCTCCCGCCTCGCCTTCCAGCAGAAGATACGGTGCGGCGCGTCGCATCACCCCATGCGCTACCAAGTGGAACACAATGGGGCGAAACCGCGCCACCGCCTGGCGACAAGAGACGGGCGTAGCGCCCGTAACAATCTCCAATCTGATCAGATTGGCGTCCACCAACGGCCGCAGGGCCGCCTGCCACACCGTCGCCTCTTGCGTCGCATCAAATAGTGGCACATCATAGCGAGCCGCATCGCGAGGCGCCGCCACGGCGAGGAGCACGCGCAGCGGCAGATCATGCGGCACGGGCGCAACAGACCTGGCTGCTGTTACGCGCGCAAAAGGTGTCTCGGCCGAGATGGCGGGAAATGTCCCCTCCCGCGCGTCATAAATCCCCTCCCACGGCAGCAGCGACAGCTCGGGCGCACGCCGGATGCGAAGCCGATGGCAGAGCCCACGACCCATCGCTCGCGCCCGCGCCAGCGCCTGGCGATATAGCGGCTCACGCGCCTGATCCAGAAGGACGCGAAAGAGGATATCACCCACCTCTTCCGCGACATCCGCCATCGCGGCGTCTGCCAGCAGAGCATGCACGGCAGGAAGGGTTGCGCCGAGATCGAGGGGGCCGTGCCAGACAGTCCCTGCCGATGACGCCACCTGCAGCGCATAGACCCCCGCCACTTCCGGGCCGGTGATCGTCCAGAGGAGCGTATCATAGCGCCGCTCCGACCAGTACGGTACAGTCCGGAGATCATCGGGAAAATGGATCGAGTCGGCAGCAGCCCAGCCGCGACCGACCCAGGCAGGGAGTTCCCGTCTCCGCGCCGACTCCGCGACGGACGCGATCGCCTGACGGGCCTGCCACGGGCGCTCCGCGCCAGTGCTGTGCTCGTCAGTCAAGGCGCGCGCCACTTCATCGCGCGTCCGCTGCCAATTCACCAGGCTCGTCGCAAGGCCCTGTCGGCGCGCACGCAGTGCCCGCAACGCCGCCGCAAAGTAGGTATCAGGGCCTTCCACGCGTATGCGCGAGAGAAGCCATTGCAGGCTTGCCAGATCGCTCTGGATCGCGCTCTCGTGGCGCGAGCAGATGGCGAGACACGCCTGAAACGTCCGGTAGACGTCGCCCCAAGCATCGCCCAATCGCCGGGTGCGGATCGCCTCGCGCAGCCGGGTGGCTTGCTCTTCCAGCCAGATGGCCGCCTCTTCACACCAGGCCAGGGTGCGTTCCAGCCGCTGCCGGTGGAACTCCCACTGGCCCATCCAACGCCCAAGCAGAGTGCCAGCCACCCAATCCGCGCCTTCCGGCGCGTAGATCAAGACGTGTTTCGTCGCGCTGCCGCCGCTGCGATATATGCGCGCCACGTTCAGGCTGCACGTCTGCAAGTCGCCGATGGCCTCACGTGGCGCCGACTGCTGTCGCAGGATCTGGGCCGCCAACGGGTGTGCGACCTCCAGGCGCGCCATGCCAGTCAGGAAAAAGGAGTGGCCGAGAATTTGCTCCTCCTGCCACGGCAACCAGACGTCCTCTTGCCTCATGGTATCATAGATAGTGGCGGGATGCGAGCCGCGGCGGTGATAGCGGACATGCAATAGATATGCGTCGGCATAGGTCCGCGCCTCAACGGCACACGCTCGCTGCCCATCAGGCGAGCGCACCCAATCCGTCTGCCACAGCGGCTGGCTCACAAGTGGGTCCGCGCCCTCCTGCCACGTCGTCGGGAGACGCACATCCTGCCGGCCAAAGCTGCCCATGTGCAACGCGAGCGCCGCCAGGTCCATCTGAAAGGCGCGGCTCCTGGCCTGCCGCCACGCCTCATCGTCGTCCTCCACCAGCCGCAGATAGTAGACAAATTGCTCGATGGTGGGCTCGTTTATCATCCTCGCGTAACTCAGTTCCGGCTGTGCGATCACCATCCGACTCGCCTCGCTTGCCTCGACGCCACATCATATGGGCATTATATCGCTCCTGGACAGCGGAGGCAACAAGTGACGCACACGCGCGACGTAGCGCCGATAGCACACCGATGGCACCGTTTGACCGCAATTTGAACTTGTGTTAGATTAGCTGCCAACCGAGTATGGCGCAGCAGGGCGTCAACCAATCGAGAAGATGTTTTTCCACACCTGTCAGAAAAAGCAGGAAAGGATTCCAACATGAGACCGGTTCATCAGTACACGGTGCTCCCCTCACTCCCGCCAAAGCTACAGCGGCTGCAAGAACTCGCCTATAACCTTTGGTGGAGCTGGAACCTGGATGCTATTGATCTCTTTCGGCGTCTTGACCGGGACCTCTGGGAGACGAGCCACCACAATCCGGTACTAATGATCGGCACGATAGCGCAACATCGCCTGGAGGAGGCAGAAGAGGATGACGGCTTTCTGGCGCATCTGGAGCGCGTGGGGCGTGCCTTTGACCGGTATCTGAGCCAATCAACATGGTTTCAGAAGACACATCCGGAGAGAGTGAAGAACGGATTTCTCATCGCCTATTTCTCCGCCGAGTTCGGCCTCAGCGAATGCTTGCCCATCTACAGCGGCGGCCTCGGCGTGCTCGCGGGCGACCACCTCAAGTCGTCCAGCGATCTGGGCCTGCCGATGGTGGGTGTGGGCTTGCTCTACCAGATGGGCTATGCCACGCAGTATCTCAACGCCGATGGTTGGCAGCAGGAACACTATCCACGCAACGACTTTTACAATATGCCGCTCTGGCTGGTGCGAAAAGAGGACAACTCCCCCGTGATGGTGGAGCTGGACTACCCGGAACGCACCGTCAAGGCGCAGATCTGGCGTGTGCAGGTAGGACGCACGCCGCTCTATCTTCTGGACACAAACGTCGAGGCGAACCATCCGGACGACCGGAGCATCACGCACCAGCTCTATGGTGGTGACCTGGAGATGCGCATCCGGCAAGAGATCCTTCTGGGCATCGGCGGCATGAAAGCGCTGCGGGCTCTGGGCATCAGGCCGACTGTCTGTCACATGAATGAGGGGCACTCGGCCTTTCTGGCGCTGGAGCGCATCCGACAGATCATGGAAGAACAGGGCGTGCCCTTTGCTGTGGCGCGAGAGGCAGCTACCGCAGGCAACGTGTTCACCACGCATACGCCCGTTCCCGCCGGGATCGACCTCTTCCCGCCCTATCTGATGGACCGTTACTTTGCCAAATACTTGCCGGGCCTCGGCATCACGCGCGACGAACTGCTCGCCCTGGGGCGGGAACGCCCGAATGATCCGAATGAGTCATTCAGCATGGCCACCTTGGCATTGCGCCTGGCAGCCCGTGCCAACGGCGTCAGCAAGCTGCACGGCCATGTCGCGCGCCAGATGTGGCAGAACCTGTGGCCCGGCCTGCCGGCGGATGAGGTACCCATCGGGCACGTCACGAACGCAGTGCACTTCCGATCGTTTATCTCCGGCGATATGGCTGGCCTCTACGACCGTTATCTGGGGCCGCGTTGGTCCGAGAACCCAACCGACATTACGATCTGGCAGAGGATCAACCAGATCCCGGACGAAGAGCTGTGGCGAACCCATGAGCGGCGACGCGAGCGACTCGTGGCCTTTGCCCGCAACGAGTTGCGCGCGCAACTGATCCGGCGCGGCGCTCCCCCTGGCGAGATCGAGGCGGCCGCAGAGGTGCTTGACCCAGAGGCGTTGACCATCGGCTTTGCCCGGCGCTTTGCCACGTACAAACGCGCCAATCTCATCCTGCGCGACCCGGAGCGCCTGGCAAGAATACTGAACGACAAGGACCACCCGGCGCAGATCATCTTTGCCGGCAAGGCCCATCCCGCCGATAATACCGGCAAGGAAATCATCCGCCAGGTGATCCATCTGGCGCGGCAGGAGCGATTTCGCCGCCGCATTGTCTTCTTGGAGAACTATGATCTCAACATTGCACGTTACATGGTCCAGGGAGTGGATGTATGGCTGAATACGCCGCGTCGCCCGCAGGAGGCAAGCGGCACCAGCGGCATGAAGGCTGCGGCAAACGGCGCGATCAACCTGAGCATTCTGGATGGCTGGTGGGCAGAAGCATACGAACCAACTACCGGCTGGGCGATCGGGCGCGGCGAGGAATACGCTGATACGAATTACCAGGACGAGGTCGAATCTCACGCTCTATATGATCTGCTGGAGAAAGAGGTCGTCCCGCTCTTCTATCAGCGCGGTCAAGATGGCCTGCCGCGTGGCTGGCTCCACCTGATGAAATCGGCGACGGAAAAGCTGGGACCGGTGTATAACAGCCACCGTATGTTGATTGACTATATGGAAAAGCAATACCTACCGGCCGATCGGCGCTATGGCGAGCTGACGGCAGAAGGGTTGGCGCAAGCCAAGCAGCTCGTCAGGTGGAAGGCACAACTGCAGAAGCACTGGAGCAAGATCCGCTTTGTGAGCATCGAGAGCGCTGATACGGCGGAACACCGTGTTGGACAGGACCTGGAGGTCCGTGCACAGATCTATCTCGGTTCATTGGAGCCGCGCGATGTGATCGTGCAAATCTATCACGGCCCGCTGGATAGCAGCGGCGACATCCAAAATGCAGGATTGGTGGATATGGCGGCGGTGAAGGCGTTAGGCGATGGCAGCTATGAGTTCAGCGGCCTGATCCCGAGCCGCAGTAGCGGACGTTATGGCTATACGCTGCGCATCCTGCCGCACAATGACGCGCTGGATGGCATGTCTCTACAGGGTTACGTGCTCTGGGCTGCGTAGACGCCAGGCGAAACGCACGAATAAGCTCGCGAACGGACCGGTTCGTTCGCGAGCTTATTCGTTTCCGGCAGTGAAGGTGATTACTGATAAAGCGTACGGCGGTGGGCCTCTGCCAGCTCTTCGGAGCGGCTGCCCTGCTTCTTCCGGCGCTGGCTGGACTTCTCTTCTTGCGCACTCTGCGCGGCAAGCGCGGCGGCCAAGGCCTCTCCCAGTGCCGTCATTTCCTTCGGCACCTCATCCTCATAGAACTTGGACTCGCTACGACGTCCTTCCTCATGGCGTCGGCCGCTGCGACGCGGCGGGCGTGAACGTCGCTCCGTCGGTGCGCCGGTGCTAGCAGGTTCCGCTGGCAAAGACCCAGCCTCGCGTGGCGCGGCCTGGGGAGCCGGGCGGGATGTCGCAGGCTGCGGCCCCTGAGCGGGATTTCGCATCGTCAGGCTGATGCGTTTGCGCTCGAGGTCCACGCTTTTCACCCACACATCCACCGCGTCCCCGACGCTGAGCGTTTCAGGAGCGCTGGACATCTCGGAGATGTGAACCAGGCCATCCCGCTCTGCCCCGACATCCACAAAGATGCCATAGGGCATGACGCTGCGAACCTTGCCCGTCAGGTGATGATCCTGATCCAGGGTATCCATCCTGACCGACGGCTCACGAGCCTGACGTGGGGCGCGCGGGGTGCGCTCCCGTCGTACCGGTGTGGCACGACGCTCGGGGCTGGGACGATTCCCCTCACCACGATAGTAGCGCATAAAATCCACTGTCCAGCCGAGAGCAGAGACCATCTCCTCCGGCTTGTCCTGCAATGGCTGCAGGGTGTTCTCTAGGATCCCTACCGCAGCGGCGGAGCTCTCGCTTGCCAAGCTGCGGAGGAAAGCGAACGGATCGCCGCCCTCCTGGTGCGCCAGCATGTGATTCAGCAGCTGGGCGATATCAGCTGGCTCGACCCGGTTTCGGACCAGCTCCTGGGCCACCTGTCGAGCCAGGGCGAAAGTGTTGTCCTCCATATTCTGTTCACCTCAACTGTGCGTGCGCTTGTAGCAGACAGAGAATACCACAAATAGGAAAAACTGTCAAACCCGCATGATGCGCCATTGAAGCCGATATCGCATTTGACACGATAGGCGATGGGTGGTATCCTTACGCCCTGTGGTCAGCAGGAGAACGCTAGAGCGTGCGCCACAGATTCATGTCTCTTTTTCCAAGGAGGGCAGGAGAACAATGTCGGAAAGATTGCAGGGAACGGTCAAGTGGTTTAGCCGCACTAAGGGCTATGGATTCATCCAACGCCCAGAAGGCAGCGATGTCTTTGTGCACTACTCCGCGATCAATGGCGAAGGTTTCCGTAACCTTGAGGAGGGCGATCGGGTCGAGTTCTCTATCGAGGAGGGCCCCAAGGGGCCACACGCCGTAGCCGTGCAAAAAATCGGCTAAGCTCATCTGCAAGGAACGCCGGTGGAGGCGGATACCGCCCTCGCCGGCGTTTTTGGTTCTTTCAGCCCTTGAGCCAGTCCCGTGGCGTCACGCGGAGCGTCTTCTCGCCGCGATAGTGCACCATCCCCGGCCCCGCGTGCGGAATCCGCCGCACATTCCGCTGCAGTGTATAGTCTACCTCAACGCTCGCCTCTTCCCGGGCGCGCGAATAGTAGGCCGCCAGCTCTGCCGCCTGTTGCAGCACATCTGCTGGCGCCTCACGCCCCTCCGTCACGATGATCACATGGCTGCCCGGCACGCCCCGCGCATGCAGCCAAAGGTCATGCCCCTTGGCGCGCCCAAAGGTCAGTTGCTCGTTCTGCGCGCTGTTCTTGCCGACCAGGATCAGAAACCCTCCTGTTGCGCGCACACGGCCCGGACCGCCCTGCGTCGGCGGCTGGCGCGCTCCCACGTGCAAATGCCCCGCCTTAACCAAAGCCTGTCGCACCGCGTCAATCTCAGGGCGATTGCTCGCCAGCATCAGGTCCGTCTCCAGTTGCGCCAGGTAATCCAGCTTTAGCTGCACCTCTTCAAGGCGGACCGGCGCGCCCGCCTCCGCCGCCTTCAGCCGCTCATATTCGCGAAAGTAACGTTGCGCGTTCTCGGCAGGGGAGAGCTCTGCGTCCAACGCGATCTCTACCGGCTCGTCTGCGCCCCAATCCACGACGAGCTTTGTCTGGCGCGACTGAATCTGGGAAATGGAGGCGAGGATCCACTCCCCTTTCCGCCGCAGCGTCTCCCGCGCCTCTTGCGCTGACAGCTCACGGCGGATAGCCTCCTCCTGCCGTTGCAGTCGCTCGCGGGCAGCGTTGATGGCGTCTTGCAGCGCCTGGCGCGCTCCGGCATAGCCATCCGCCTGCGCGCTCGCGCCCGTGCCTCGGGCGGCAAAGTAGCGCGTCATCGCCGCGCTCATGGTCGGCATCTGCTCGCGTTGCGGATAGTGACGCAGCGGGTAAGGGGCGAACGCTACCGCTGTCTCCCCCTCCCAGGCAACGCATGGCTCCCAGCCTCCAGTCTGCGCCAGGCGCATCAGGCCGGCGATCTCCTCCAGCACAGCAGCCAGGTCAGCGTGAGGCGCTTCGGCGTCGTCCGTTACGCGCCAGACTACCTCGCGCGCCGCGAGCGGGCTGAGGCCGGCGATGGTGGCCACCAAGCCACGCCAGAGAGGCCCTTGGTCGGTACCACTCTCGCCCAGTTTGGCGGCCAGCCGCCCCGGCGTCAACGAGGCAAAGCTGGCCTTTTGTTGCGGCGGCGGGGGCGTGTAAGGGTGCTGTGGCAGCACGACGCGGCGGCTGAGACGCGCCGGGATGCGCTTGGCGGCGTCCATGATGATCCCGTCCTCGTCCACCAGGATCAGATTGCTGTGCCGGCCCATCACTTCGGCATATAGCCATACCGGCCCATAGGGGCCGATGAACTGTAGGCGGAGAATGCGCTCGAATCCTGGCTGCTCCACTGCCGCCACACGCGCCCCGTTCACGTACTTGCGTAGGAGCAGAAGCAGTGGGGTCGGCGTATCAAGTCCGCGGCGCAGCCTGGTCTCGACAAGTTGCACCCGCGCCTCATCGGTGCAGGCAGTGGCATAGAGATAGTGCCTTGCGCCGCGCGCATAGATTTCCAGCCCCAGCGCCAGAGGTTCTGGGATGACCACTTCCTGCACACGCCCATCCAGCACGCGAGCACGCAACTCATCCGCTACAGCCGCCGCGGCTAACGCGTCGAAGGTCATGTCTCACCCCCTTCGCGTGGCCGAAATCGGCGTAGGTGTCGGGGTCAGATCGAGATTTCGCAGATACTCGATGTTCAGCAGCAGATCATCCACATCATCTCCGCCGCGCACGCGCACGCGACGCAACTCGAACACGCCATCGCTGGCGTTCCGCAATCCCTGCGCCGTCGTTACCCCCACCCAGTATTGGGCGGAGCGCACGACAGCAATCACCAGGTCATCATAGTGGCCAAAGGGGTAACAGAAAAGCGGCGCGATCGCCCCCAGCCGCGCCTCCAGCGCCTCCTTGGCGCCAAGCACCTGCCACACAATGTGTTCCGCCGTTTGCCCCGCCAGATCGGCGTGCATATAGCTGTGGCTGCCGATCTCCATACCCGCCGCATGCATTGAGATAATGTCATCCCACGAGAGATAGCCCGCGCGCCCCTCATCGGCAAAGCCGGTGATCACGAAAAAGGTGCCGCGAAAGCCGTACTTGAGCAGGAGCGGTACAGCATTGGTTACGTGATCCCTGTAGCCATCATCAAAGGTGAAACAGATCGGCTTTTCGGGGAGCGGCACGCCGCGCTGCAGGTACATCGCTAGATCATACAGCGTGATAGATTCGTAGCCGGCGTCCCGAAAGTAGCGGAGGTGCGCCTCGAAATCAGCCGGGGCGACGGAGAGATCGCGACGCAACGCATCCGCGCCCGCCGGAGCCGCCGAGATATAGTGGTACATCAGAATCGGCACCCATGCCTCGCGCTGCATGCCGTCCGGCGTGGGAAACGGGTTCGGGGTTGGCGTCGGGGTCAACGTCACCGTCGGCGTTCGTGTCACCGTAGGTGACGCCGTGGGCGAGCGCGTCGCGGTCGGCGACATGGTAGGTGTCGGCGTTTGCGTGATGGATGCCGTCGGCGTCGCCGTGCGCGTCGGCGTGGTCGTGCGTGTGGGAGTCGGCGTGTGCGTGGACGAGGGGGTCGCGGTGCAAGTAACGGTGGTGGTGGGCGTTTGCGTCGCCAGCCAGGTAAACGAGAACACAAACTGGCGCTGACAACCACACGTCAGCGCCAATAGCAGACCAATCGCGCCGCCCCACAAGAGGGCTCGTCCCAACCTCACGGTCTGTCCTCGCACGGGCTTCGGCGCACTCTCATCTGATCCATCCGCACTATGGAGAAGACCTTTTCACCCCTGGCAGGAACTGCGCCGCATGGCGACGCTTGCCCTGTGACTTGACCTCAATCTCGCGCACTGCCGCGTCAATCGAAATCAAGCTCTCCAGCGCCTTGGTCCAGGCCGAGGATTTGACCGGGTAGTGCCGTATGGCGCTGCGCTGCACGGTGATCGCCTCCGACACCGGGCATATGTTCTCGCACGCCCCGCAATAGAGGCAGAACCTCTTGTCCAGCTCCACCTGACCATCACCCCATGTCAGTGCGCGCGTGGGGCAGATATCCACGCAGGCGCGACAGCCGGGCGGGCAGAGGCTGACATTCAGCACGATGCGACCTTCCCAGGGCGATGTTACGCTGAAAGTGCCGGGGCAAAGCGCCTCACACTGCTTGCAGTAGGTGCAACCACTCTCATCCACGCGTACAGATGTTACAGCCTCCAGCGCTCCCAAGACGCTTTTGTGCCCTTCTATGCTGATCACCCGCGGCGGGCAGACTTCGACGCACGCTGCCGCCTGCGCCGCGGAAAGACGGTCTTCATGAATCTGAATGCCGCGAATCAACTGCGGGAACGCCTCCCAGACCACCACCGGGATCTCCGGCTGGCCGTTGACGGTCATGGTCAGCGCATGGACGGGACAGAGCAGAACGCACTCGCCGCAAAAGACGCACTTGGCCGCGTCAATCTCGATGCCCGGCCGCTCCACCAGCCGCCCATCCGCCACGCGCCCCTGGCGCATGGTGATCGCCTCTTTGGGGCACACCTTGGCGCAGGTGCCACACCCGACACACGTCTCACCGTGCCATTCGAACCAGTAGTGGCGCGTCAGCATGCGCCGCTCCAGGGCCACACCGGTCGCTGTCTCGCGTTTGATGGTTGAGCCGCGTGTCATCGGTTATCATCCTCCCTGTCCACACTCTGCACCAGATTCCCCCGTGAGTCATAGACGTTGACCGTCAGCGGCATCTGTCCGGGCAGCGTGTGCGTGGCGCAGGCAAAACAAGGATCATAGGCGCGAAACGCCATCTCGACCTTGTTCAGCATCCCCTGGGTGACCGCCTTGCCGCCCTCGATGACGCTCTGCGCCGCCTTTTTCACCGACATGGCGATGGCAGCGTGATTGTTCGTCGTGCCGACGATCAGGTTCACCTTCTGCAGTATACCGCGCTCGTCCGTGATATAGTGATGCGTCAGCGTGCCGCGCGGCGCTTCCACGATGCCCACCCCTTCCGTCGGGATGGCGGTGGGGATGGTGCGGATATTCGGGTCCATGATCTCCGGGTCGCGCGCCAGCTCCAGCGCCCGCTCTGCCGCATACACCAGCTCGATGACCCGCGCCCAGTGCATGGCCAGCGTGGCATGCACCGGCTTGCCCCCCAGCGTGTCGAACATCTTTTCATACGCGGCCTGCGCCAGCGGCGTCGCCATCCCGTCGGCGGCATTCAGTCGCGATAGCGGCGTGGCGCGATAGATGCCGCTATCTGCGCCCGTCACGTAGCCCTTCCACCCCACCTTCTTCAAGTAAGGCAGCTTCACATAGCTCCAGGGTGAAACCGTCTCGGCGACGTGATCGAGGTACTCGGCAGGCGCATACTTGGCATACTCTCGCCCCTCAGGGTCCACCACGCGCACAAGCCCGTCGTAAAAGTTGACCCTGTTATTCGCATCCACCAGTCCCATGGAGTACGTGGGCAGCGCATAAGCGTCGCTCAAGATCATATCCACGTACTGTCGGTTGCCCAGCACGATCTGGTCAAAGAGCTTGAGCGAGAGCTCGCCGAACTCGACCATGCGGCGGCAGAGGGCCTCGATGTGATCGCGCTCCTCCTTCGTCGGGCCCTTGCTAACACCGCCGGGGAGGGCGTTCACGGGATGAATGTATCGCCCGCCGAGGATTGCCACCACCTCATGGCTCTCTTGCAGGTGCGCGATCACCCGCGTGCCCAGCTCCAACCCGACACGCCGGATGATGCCTAGGATATTGCGCTCTGCCGGGTCCGCCTCCGGCCCGACGATGAAATCGGGGCCGCCCAGGACATAGATATGAGTGGCATGATCGGCGCAGCAGAACGCGCAATAGTGCAACTCGCGAATCTTTTTCGCGGCGGGTGGTGGATCCACATGATACACGGCGTCTGCCGCCTTGACCGAGGCCATGTGATGCGCCGAAGGGCAGACGCCGCAGATGCGCTGTGTGATACGCGGCATCTCTTCCACCGACCGCCCCTCGCAGAACTTCTCAAAGCCGCGCAGCTCTGGGACGACGAAATAGGCATTGGCCACATTCCCCGCATCGTCGAGAAAGATGTCGATCCGCCCATGCCCCTCCAGCCGTGTGATCGGGTCAATGGTGATCCTTTTCATTCCCTCTTTCCCTCCTCCATGACCTGTCGCAACAGCGAGTCGGAGAGGCTGAAACGGTAGAATATCCCCACCGGATCAACGATGTCGTGCAGCACTGCCTGCATATCGTGCTCGTTTTCCCCCTCCACGATGGAGGCAATGGCGCTCAGCAGCTTGGCCCCCTGATCTGGCACGCCATCCGGCGGCCCATAACAGCCACGGCACGGCATGTTGGCCGCGATACACAGCGGCTGCTTGCCTTCCTCGTTACATCCTGCGCGCGTGGCTGGCCCCGCGCAGATCAGTCCCTGCTCCAGAAAGCAACGCTCTGGATCCGGGATGATCTCGTGCGGGCGGTAGAAATGCTTGACTTTGGTGCCCAACCGCACACGCCCGCACTGATCGCATACCGTCTTGGGATAGACCCCCACGACGCTACCGCGCTCCGGCAATTGACCCGCAATCACTGCCTGCAGCACCTTCCACACCTGGTGCGACGAAGGCGGGCAACCCGGAACGAAATAGTCCACTGGCACGGTCTGCGCCAGTGTGTCCACTTTGTCCCAGAAAGCAGGAAGTGGCACCTCCCCCTCCGGGACCTGAGTCGCGGTCTGCGGCATGATCCCATCCGGGTTGGCGGTGGAGGGCGTCTCGGCATAGGCGCGGCGCATGATCGCGTCGCGCTCCTTCAGATTAGCCAAGCCGGGGATGCACCCTTCATGAGCACACGAGCCGAACGCCACCATCACTTTCGACTTGCGCCGGAGCAGCTTGGCGATATGTTCCTGCTCCGACGTGCGCACCGCCCCGTTATAGAGGCAGAGATCAATGTCGCCATCCGGTAGCGCCTCGACTTCGTTGTACTTGAAGTCCATCGCTGCCGGCCAGAGCACGATCTGTGCCGCCGCATCCAGCTCCAGCAGGTGCGCGCCGATCTCGACGATGGCGATATCGCATCCGCCACACGCCGCCGCCCAATAGATGGCTGTTTTGAGCTTACCCATTTTGCCCTCCATCGAGCGCCGCCAGCTCGCCCGCCATTTCCTTGACGGTCTGCGCGAACTTGCCGCGATCTGCCGCGCCAAACTGTGCAAAGCGAACCCGCTCCGGCGGCATGCGCATCTCGGCCATCATCTCTTTCAGCAGGAAAAGCCGACCATGTTCGATATAATTCCCCTGGCGATAATGGCATTCACCGGGCTTGCAGCCCGCCACCAGTACACCATCGGCGCCCTGTTGCAGCGCCAAGAGCACCAGCAACGGGTCCACGCGGCCCGAGCAGGGCACATGAACGATGCGGACATTCGGCGGGAACTCGCCCAAATCCGCCACATCCTCGTCAGCGCGCAGACACCAGTTGCAGACAAAAGCTGCGATTTTGGGCTCGTCCAGCGGCGCATCCAGCCAGCCATGCGCACCCAACCGCGCCAGCATCTCCTCATGGCGGAAATCCTCCACCTGGATCGCCAGCGACGGGCACGCTCCCGCGCAGACGCCGCACGCCATGCAGAGCGTCTCGTCCACGACCGCCACCGTGCGCTCCTCGCCATTCACGCCCTTGGCGCCGGTGTGGATCGCCTGATAGGGGCACGCGCGCACGCAGATGGCGCAGGCGGAGCACTTGTCCTCGTTCACCACCGCTGCTGCAAAGGGCGGACGGTAGCCATTGCGCACGGCAACGTTGCGCACCGCCTTCATGATATCAGAGATGTGGATGTTCTGCGGGCAGCGCTTGTAGCAGGCGTCGCAGGCGGAGCAAAGCCAATACGTCGGGCTTGCCAGTGCTGCCTCTCGCATCCCCAGCGCCACCATCCGTAGCAGGCGACGCGGATTAAACTCCTCGTTGTACCGCTTCACCAGGCACGTCGACATACATGTGCCACACGAGTAGCAGAGGAGTAGGTTCTCGCCACCCGGTTCTGCCATCACCTCAGCGGTAAACGCCCGATCAAGCCGGCTCAAGTTGAGCATGTCATCCCTCCCGGCTCACGGCCGCACGTTCCAAAACCTCTGCGACATGCGGGATTTGTGATAGATGCTTCAGCCTGCGCTCCAGCTCTGGCAGCACCTTGGCATTCTCGGCGCGGATCCGTTCCGGCCCGAGTTTGTGCAGCGTCTCGTCCATCTCGCGGATCACGCGCGCGTACTTGGCGCCTTCCGCCGCCGAGATCCACTCCACGCGGAATCGCTCCAGCGAGATGCCGATCCGCTCTAGCTGCCTGGCCAGCCGCTCAAAGCGCTTGGCGGCATGCTGCTGCCCGGTGATATAATGGCAGTCCTGCGGGTGGCAACCGGAGACGAGCACCATCCCCGCGCCCTGTCGGAAAGCCTCCAGCACGAGATCGGTGTCCATACGCGCCGAGCACATCACGCGCAGGCCACGCGAAGACGGAGGATACTCAAAGTGACTGGTGCCGGCATTATCCGCACCGCCATAAGAGCACCAGTGGCACATAAATGCCATGATCTTCTCTTCGGGCTTGTCCTGCATCAGCGCGTGGATCTGCGCGATGATCTGCGCCTCAGTAAAGTGGAGCTGCGTGATGGCGTTGTGCGGGCATTCCGCGACACACGCGCCGCAGCCGTGACAGACCGCGGGCTGCACCACCGCGCCCATCCCTGGCTGGATGGTGATGGCGTTGTATGGGCACTTGGTCACGCAGACGCCGCACTTGCGCCCCTGCGCCTCCCAGCAGCGATCCTGCCAGACGTAGGCAACGATCGGCTCGATCTCCCAAGTGTCGGCGGCCATGATGCGTGCCGCACGCGCAGCCGCGCCGCTTCCCTGCGACACGCTGGACGGAATATCCTTCGGCCCCTGCGCCGCGCCAGCGATGAACACCCCTTCTGTCGGCGTGTCAATCGGCTTGAGCTTGGGATGATACTCCATGTAGAACCCACTGGCATCCCGCGTCAGCGTGATCGCTTCGCCCAGTTGCTCGATGTCATGCCGCGGTTCGGCAGCGGTGGAGAGAACCACCATTTCCGTCTCGAGCACGACCGGCGCGCCGAGCGCCAGATCCTCCGCCTCAACAAAGAGGTTCTTGGTCTCCGGGTCCTCTGTGATCTGCGAGGGCCGCCCTTGGATGAAGCGGATGCCGCGCTGCCGCGCCCGCTGATAGAACTCCTCATACCCCTTGGCAGGCGTGCGGATATCCATATAGAAGATCGTGATCTCCATGTCGGGATAGAGGTCCTTCATCAGCATGGCATTCTTGATGGTATACATGCAACAGAAGCCAGAGCAGTACTCGTGGAAGCGGGCATCGCGCGAGCCGACGCATTGTACCAGCGCCACGCTCTTGGGCACCTTGCCGTCCGATGGCCGGATCATATTGCCGACCGTCGGCCCGGTCGAGTTGTGGAGGCGCTCCAGCTCCATCGCCGTGAGGACATTGTCATACCGGCCGTAACCATACTCGGTGAGCTCGGTGGGATCGAACGTGTCAAAACCGGTAGCCACGATGATGGCCCCCACGTCCTCCCACGTCTCCTTGGGCTGCTGCGAAAAGTCAATGGCTTGCAGCTTGCCGCACGCATCCACGCACTTGTAGCACTGGATGCAGTTATCCATGTCAATAGTATAGACAAGAGGCACCGCCTGCGAATGCGGCACATAGATCGCCTTGCGCGGGCCCAGGCCCTCCTCAAACTCGTTCGGCACCTCGATCGGGCAGACAGGCGAGCACGCGCCGCAGCCGGTGCAGTTGTCGGCGATGACATAGCGCGGCTTTTCCACCAGCTTGACTTTGAAATTGCCGATGTAGCCCTCGACTCTTTCGACTTCCGTATAGGCTCGCACATCAATCTTGGGGTGACGCGCCGCGTCAACCATCTTGGGTGCGAGAATTCATATGGAACAGTCCATGGTGGGAAAGGTCTTGTTGAGCTGAGCCATCTTGCCGCCGATGCTCGGCTCCTTTTCCACCAGTATCGTGTCCACCTGCATGTCGCCCAGGTCCAGCGCGGCGCTGATGCCAGCGATCCCCGCGCCGATGACCATCGCCCGTTTGGTCACGGGTACCTTGATCATCTCCAGCGGCGCTGCATACCGCGTCTTGGCCACCGCCGCCGCCACAAGATCTTTCGCCTTCTCCGCCGCCGCCTCCGGATGGTGCGAGTGCACCCACGTGTCCTGCTCGCGGATGTTCGCCATCTCGAACAGGAATGGGTTCAGCCCCGCTTCTGCCACGCAAGCGCGGAAGGTCGGCTCGTGCAGGCGAACACTGCACGCCGCCACCACGACGCGGTTCAGCTTGTGCGCCCTGATGTCCTCGCGGATCAGGTTCTGCCCCGGATCCGCACACATGTACTTGTTGTCCTTTGCTACAACAACATCGGGAAGCGTCGCCGCATATTCGGCCAATGCCTTGGCGTCTATGACACCGCCAATGTTGCTACCGCAGTGGCAGATATAGACCCCGATCCTCAGATCGTCACTTTCACCCATGGAAATCTCCTATCGGTGAATTGTCCCCTCCCAAAAGGCAAACGAGACGGCAGGCAAACGGGTTCCCAGCCGTCTCGTGATGCCCATAGTCATCTGCGACCTATTCCAGCAGCTCCTTGAGGAGCTGGCCTACCACCTCTTTACGCGCCTGACGCGCCACCTGCTCTGGCGTAGATAGCGACAATGCCTCCTTTTGGCAGATCAGCACGCACTGCGGCTCTTCCTTGTCGGCGCAGAGGTCGCAGATCTCCACACGCTTGGTTTGCGGGTTCAGGCTGATCGCGCCAAAGTCGCACGCTTCGATGCACCACGCGCAACCATCACACAGATCGTTATCCACATGAATGACGCCCGTCTCTGCATCCTGGGTCAGCGCCTTGCGCGGGCAGGCCACCACACAGGGCGCGTCCTCGCACAGCCTGCAGGCGATTGACATCATGACGACCGGCTCGATGCGCACAGTGCGAATGCGGGCACGGGCGGGGTCAAAGACCCCCGTTTTGGCCACCGAGCAGATGAGCTCACACTGATTGCACCCTGAGCACTTGTCGGGATCACAGACAATGTACCGGTGTTTCATCGGTTATACCCCCACATCCTCTGCGATGTCCTCCAGGCCCAACTCGATCAGTTTGGCCTTGGGAATCATGCCCTCCGGTGTCCACCCACGCGCTGCGTAATAGGCATCTATCATCATCTTCAGGTCGTCCGGTTTGACGACCGCCCCCTTCGATGCACCCTCGGGCAGTGGGTCATGTAGCCAGCGTCCCGGCAGCCAGTCATCAGCACGGGACCAGCCTTCGCGGATGTTGAACGCCTTCTTCAGGTTCCAGCAGCGCTCCGCCGCCAGTTTGAGATCTTCCGCCGAGACTTCAAGGCCGGTGGTCAGCGTGAACAGCTCTGCGATCTCAGCCCAGGCGTCTTTGAAGCAACCCCGAATGAACTTGCACAGCATGGTCATGTCAAAGAGGGCCGCGAATTCCTCGCACTCTTTGGCGATCTTGCCGCGTGCCGGCTCGGCCTTGAGGCGATCCACCTCGCCTTTGGCATCCGGCTCGTAGGCGAGGGAACGGTTATGACAAGGGCCGCGTGTGCCCACAGCGCACCCAAGCGCAAAGGTCTGAAAACCGCGCGCATCGTAACCGGCAGTCTCCAACCCCTTCACGTTCATAGCAAAGTGCGCGGAACCCTTGCCGACCTTGGCCGCGGCCCGCTTGGTGCCTTCAGCCAACAGGTCACCGATCCCCTCGCGTTTGGCGATCATCTCGATCAGCTTGACCACCGCGGCGTGATTGCCCCACACCGGCTCCAGCCCGCCAAAATCCTCCTTGGTCAGGATACCCCGCTGGTAGCACTCCATCGCCCACGAAACGGTTACGCCGGTGCTCATGGTGTCCATGCCATACATGTCGCACGTCTCGATCGCTTTGATGATGGCGGGGAAATAGTCCACGCCGCAGTTGGGCCCGACCGCAAAGAGCGACTCGTAGTCAATCGAGGTGCGCGCGCCGGCGTAATCGCCATCGCGCACGCTGGTGATGTGCTCGCACGCGATGGGGCACCCAGCGCAGGAGACCGCCTTCTCCACATGGTGCTCCAGCATATACTCGCCGCTCACCTTCTCCGCCGCTTCGAACACACCGCTCTGGTAGTTGCGTGTTGGCAACACGCCCAGCCGGTTCATGTTCAGCACGTTAGAAGGCGTGCCCAGGATGCGATACTTTTCCGTCTTGGGTCCCTTGGCCTGTTTGGAAAGCGCGAGCGCCTTCTCGGTGAGCTTCTGCGGATCGGCCACCGTGATCGGCTTGCTGCCGCGAATGGCCAACGCCTTGAGCTTCTTGCTGCCCATCACCGCGCCCAGTCCGGTGCGGCCTGCCTGGCGGCCACGATCATTAGTGATATTGGCAAAGCGCACCAGTTTTTCCCCTGCCAGCCCGATGGTGGAGACGCGCACCGCATCGTCGCCTAGCTCGGCGCGGATCGCCTCCTCGGTATCGAAGGTGTGCATACCGCGCAGATGCTCAGCATCATGAAAGGTTACGACGTCATCATCCACAAAGACGTAGCTGAGCTTGTCGCACGCGCCAGTGATGACGATGCCATCATAGCCTGCGCGGCGCAACGACTGGGAGAAATAGCTGGAAGCGAGACAATCGCCGATAAAGCCGGTCAAGGGCGACTTGGCTGCCACAGCATGTTTCCCGCCCACGGGCACCAATGTCCCGGCAAAGGCACTGGCTGCAAAACAGAGCGCGTTCTCCGGGCCGAGGGGATCCGCGCCGCGGGGCGTGTTCTCATACGCGAGGCGCGTTGCCAGGCTGACACCGCCGATGTACTTCTTGAGGTAATCTTCAGAAACAGTCTGCACCCACGACTTGCGGTTGGTCAAATCTATATGCAGGATCCTGCCAAAGAAACCTTCCATCGCTCTCTACCCTCCAGCGTCCACAAACAGGAGGAGAAGCGGTTTGCCCTCCTCTGGGATCTCGTCCAGATCACGGACGACTCGTCGCGCATCGACGTTCAGGAAATAGGGCTCGATCAGCTCATGCGTATCCGGTTTTATGATCTGATCAATAAACGCGGGGTACCTCCGGGCCAAAGCCGCCACGACATCCCGGTAAGTGCCACGCTCTTCGATCTCCACCGTCGTCTCTTTTGCTTGGGCGAGCCTCCTGGCCATGCCAAACAACTCGATCTGAAGTTTCTTCAAAGTCTAACCTCTCTACTGCTTCATGCAGGGCATGGTGAGAGCCAAGGGCCCCATTGCCCTTGGCTCCTTCGAACCGATTTAGAGCTTATCCCCGATCATCTTGACCAGGTCGGCAACTCGGCACGAGTAGGCCCATTCGTTGTCGTACCAGGACATGACCTTGGCCAAGGTTCCGCCAATCACCATCGTCGAGGGCCCGTCAACGATCGAGGAGCGTGGATCGCCCTTAAAGTCCATAGAGACGAGCTCCTCATCCGTCACGCCGAGGATGCCCTTCATGGGCCCCTCTGCGGCGGCCCTCATCGCGGCATTGATGTCAGTCGCGGTGGTATCCTTCTTGAGCACGGCCACCACATCAATGAGCGAGACGGTGGGGGTCGGCACACGCATGGCGACGCCATCGAAAACGCCCTTGAGCTCGGGGATCACCAGCGCTGCCGCCCGGGCTGCGCCGGTCGTCGTTGGGATCAGGTTCAGTGCCGCTGCGCGCGCCCGCCGCAGATCCTTGTGCGGCAGATCGAGGATTCTCTGGTCATTGGTGTACGAGTGGACGGTGGTCATGAACGCCTTGGCGATGCCAAAGCTATCGTTGAGCACCTTGGCGACCGGCGCCAAGCAGTTCGTAGTGCAGGAAGCGTTGGAGATGATGTGATGCTTGGCGGGATCGTACTTGTCGCCGTTCACGCCCAGCACAATGGTGATGTCCTCGCCTTTGGCCGGCGCCGAGATGATGACCTTCTTTGCGCCCGCCTGCAGATGCTTGCCGGCGCTTTCACGATCGGTGAAAAAGCCGGTGGACTCGATCACGACCTGCACGCCTAGATCGGCCCACGGTAGCTGCGCCGGATCTTTGTAGCTGAGATGCTTGATGGCCTTGCCGTTCACCACCATCGCGCCCTCTTTCACCTCGATGGTGCCCGGGAAGCGCCCATAGTTCGAGTCGTATTTGAGAAGATGCGCCATGGTGGGCAGATCGCCGATGTCGTTGAAAGCAACGACCTCAATGCTGTCGCCGTAGTAGTCCAGCATGGCCTTGAATGCCTGCCGACCGATACGCCCGAAACCGTTGATACCGACCTTAATCGTCATCTGTCTGCTCCTTCTTCTGATGATGTGGCATGAACTTCACTAGAGACAGTCAACACAACGGTGCAGTCATGTCCAACAAAGGCCATTATATCACACTCGGTAGGCATAGTCAAGCCAATTTCGCCTTCGCGTGCCGGCCGGCCGCCGCGGGCAATTGACAGAAGCTTCTGAAGGCGGTATAATCACGCGAAAGAGTTTGCATCAGTGGAGGTAGTAAAACCTTTCATGTCTAGCGATTTTGAAGCAGCGAATCCCGCTGAAGAGATAGAGGAGCTGCCAGTCATCCCGCTCCGCGACATGGTGCTTTTTCCGCGCATCTTTGCTCCACTCTATGTGGGGCGAGATCGCTCGCTGCGGGCTGTGGAGGCTGCCCTGGCGGCCGATGAGCGCGTAGTGGCCGTGGCGCAGATCGATGAAAATGAGGAGTTTCCCGATACCGATGACTTGCACGCCGTCGGCACAGACACGCTGGTCAGCCGGCTGCTGCGCATGCCCGATGGCAGCACGAATATCCTCGCGCAGGGGCAGCAGCGAGTCCGCATTCTGGAGTATGTGCAGACGGAGCCGTATTTTGTAGCGCGCGTCAAGCCGATCCCAGAGGTGAGCGACAACAGCCTCACCACAGAGGCGCTGATGCGCGCCGTGCTCGCGCTCTTTGAGAAGGTGGCACAGCTCAGCCGCGATATCCCCGACGACGCGTTTGTGGCCGCCATGAACGCAGAGGGGCCAGGCGCGCTGGCAGACCTGATCGCCTCGACGCTCGACCTGGAGCTGGAAGCGCGGCAAGATATGTTGGAGACCGCCGACGCGACGGTACGGCTGCAAAAGCTGAATGTCATCCTGGCCAAGGAACTCGAAATCCTGGAGCTGGAGAGCCGCATCCAATCCCAAGTCCAGGAAGAGATGGACAAGAACCAGCGCGAGTACTATCTGCGCGAGCAGATGCGCATCATCCAAGGCGAGCTGGGCGAAATGGATCCCATCCTGCAAGAGATCAATACGTTGCGGGAGCAGATTCGCGAGGCCAACATGTCAGCAGAGGCCACGGAAAAGGCGCTCCAGGAGCTGGATAGGCTCGCGGCCATGCCCTCGGCGATGCCGGAGACGACCGTCATTCGCACGTATATAGACTGGTTGGTGTCGCTGCCATGGCAGCAGGCCACTGAGGACAACCTGGACATCGAGTGGGTGGCCAAGGTGCTGGAGAACAATCACTACGGGCTGCCCAAGGCCAAAGAGCGCATTCTGGAATTCATCGCTGTGCGCAAGCTGGCAGCAGACAAGATGAAGAGCCCGATCCTCTGCTTTGTGGGGCCGCCTGGCACCGGCAAGACCTCGCTGGGCAAGTCCATCGCCGACGCGCTGGGGCGCAAGTTCGTGCGCGTCAGCCTGGGCGGCATCCGCGACGAGGCAGAGATTCGCGGCCACCGCCGCACCTATGTTGGCGCTCTCCCTGGCCGCATCATCCAGACGATGCGCCGTGCCGGCACTGTGAACCCCGTATTCATGCTGGACGAGATTGACAAGATCGGCGCAGACTTTCGGGGCGATCCGTCATCGGCGTTGCTGGAGGTGTTGGATCCAGAGCAGAACTTTGCATTCTCGGACCATTATCTTGAGCTCGCCTACGATCTCTCCAAGGTGATGTTCATCACGACGGCCAACGTGCTGGATTCGATCCCGCCCGCGCTGCAGGATCGCCTGGAGGTGATCGAGTTCCCAGGCTATATCGAAGAGGAAAAGATCGAGATCGCCCGTCGGTTCTTGATCCCGCGACAGATGGAGAGCACGGGTATCTCTCACTTGCACTTTACCGAGGAGGCGCTGCAGCAGATCATCCGCGAGTACACGCTAGAGGCGGGCGTGCGCAATCTGGAGCGCGAGATCGGCAAGATCTGCCGCAAGGTGGCACGGCGTGTGGCAGAGGGCAAGAGTTATCCCAAAATCGTCGGCCGGAGCCAAGTGCAGCGCTTCTTGGGTCCGCCGCTGATCATCAACCACGTCGCGGAGGAAGCGAACGAGGTGGGTGTTGCCATGGGCGTAGCCTGGACCGAGGCCGGCGGCGACCTGATGGCGGTCGAGGTGACGGTGATGGAAGGCAAGGGCAATCTAATCCTCACCGGCCAGCTGGGCGACATCATGCAGGAATCGGCGCAGGCCGCACTGAGCTATATCCGCTCGCACGGCGAACGCTTCGGGCTGGCAAATGACATGGACTTTGATAAGCACGATATCCACGTGCACGTGCCGGAGGGCGCGATCCCCAAGGATGGGCCATCCGCCGGGATCACCATCGCCACCGCGCTGGTCTCGGCGCTCACCGGCTGGCCCGTGCGGCGCGATGTGGCCATGACGGGGGAGATCACGCTGCGCGGCCGTGTGCTGCCCGTGGGCGGCTTTCGCGAAAAGACGCTGGCGGCACACCGCGCCGGCATCAAGATGCTCATCGCGCCGGAGAAAAACAAGCGCGACCTGATCGAGATCCCCAAGAAAGTGCAGCGCCGAATGAGCTTTGTGTGGGTCAAGCACATGGACGAGGTTCTGGAAACGGCGCTGATCATGGACGCCTGCCCACCAGAGGAAGCGCCCACAGAAGTGGCAATAGCTGAGGAGGTATAGGGGCGGCCCTCCCCAAGCGCGGGAGCTCTGCCCGACGCAACGAATGGGGAACGGTTGCGTCCCGGCTGACTCTGCCTGCCAGTCAAACGGGCTAGTGGTGGAGCGACAGGTCATCGCAGGGGCCAGTCATGAGGGGGACAGGGGGAAACGTGAAGCGGGCGCAGGATATCCTGTTTGGCATGGTGTTCGGGGTTCTGTGTCTGGTGGCAGCACTCATGATCATCCAGATCAGGTTCAAACCCCTGTATAGTAGGCTGAAAGCGAGCTATTGCGAGAACCCCGAGCTGCTGGACTTGAGAGAACTCGCGCCCCAGGGAACGACCGTCTCAACGATCCTGCGTCTGGATGCAGACCGAGACGGCTTGCAGGAGTGGATAGTCGCCTACCGTTACGATCTGGTGGGCTACCGTAGCCCTATATCGGTGGTGGTCTATGATGCCGAGGGAGTTGATCGAGAGCTGCCCGTGATCTACCCCTACAAGCTGACCACCCCCGATAGCGACTATCTCGGCGAGGGCGCAGTGCAGATCGGCATGGTTGATGTGCTCAACAACCTGCCGGAGGAAAGCGGCATCCGCCCCGAGCTTGTGATCACTGATGTCCAGAATACCACCCTTTCCATCTATCGCGTGCTCGATGTGAACAAGGTGCCTAACCCGCCCTGCGTGAACCTACCGAATCCGTACCAGGTGGCGGGCTTCTTTCGGGCCACGCTGCGCATCACGCGCGTCGGCAATGCTGTAACGGTCTATGATCGTGCAGGAAGTGAACGGAGCCAGTTCGCGCTCCGCCGTCTCTATCTGCCAAGCAGTGGCAGCTATTTTCAGCCGGACACGACCGTCCTGCTGCCGCCGAGAGAGGCGAGCATCGAGTTTGCCTATGGTATGCCCGCTGACATCCTGGACACACCTTACCCGGAAAAGCTAGTGCTGGCGTTCTACAACCGGCTCCCGGGAGGCGACCTCGCGTCGCTGCTATCCGCGCAGGCGCAACAGCGCCTGGCAGGCGGCCAACTGGACTATGGCTCGCCATGGCCGCGAGCCACGCTGCAGAAAGCGCTCGTGCAAGAGATCAGCTATGTGCCTGGCCCCAGCGACACCCTCTCCGCCTTTGCGCAGGACACCCAGCCGCAGGCTGCGCTGGTCACGACCAAGGTGCTGTTTGTCGGACCAGATGGCCAATCCCAGTTGCGCACGATCCAGTGGCACCTGATCAAGCAGGGCACTCAATGGAAGCTGCATGAAGCTTCTGCCGAGTAACCGTATGCTCATGTTGCCACACGGCCTGTGAAGGTGGCCAACCGGTGTGAAGACAAGTGAGCAGCGCCAGTCAAGAGAGCAGAAAGAAGAAAGGAGCGAAGGACGCATGAACGTATGCCCCCTGTGTGGCGCAAAGGTAGCTGAAGACGATGTCTTTTGCGAAAGCTGCGGCCACAATCTATTGCAGGAGCGAGAACAGGAAGGCAAGAGCGCGGCGGAGGCTGCCGCTGTCGAGCCTGTAGTCCCAGAAGGCATAGAGCAAGCTGTCCCTGTGACACCAGAGGAGACGCCAACGCCGGCCGCTCCGCCGACAGAGGCGCCAGCTCCTGAAGAAGCCCCGGCGGCAGCCGCGGAAGAGGGTAGGTTTCCTGTGCCGCCAGCCGAAGGCGTCGGTGCGCCAGCCCGCGACAACACCTGGACGTGGATCATCGTGATCGCCATCGTTCTGCTGGTATTGCTGTGCTGCTGCTGCACAGCCACGTTCCTCTTCTTCTATCTGCTCCCCGCCAGCTAGGATATCCGCTGGCGCGCGGATCCGCAGCATAGAACGAGGCCGCGCCGACGGGAGATCGGCGCGGCCTCTGCTTGCCTGTCTGCTATTGACACTGTGGCCCCGTGGCGCGGGCGTCCGCCATCGCCTCCAGGAGCTGCTCCAGCGTGTCGCGGCTCAGTTTCCCCCCTCTGCCCCATGGGATGGACGCGAAAGATGCGGTCGTCTTGGCGATCTGCCCAAAGTCACGGATGACGATCGGCTTGACCGGCACAAACGCCTCCGGCGACGCAAAGCGGACATTGACCCGCCCGTTGTCGAGGCTCACAGCGCTGGCTCCCGCCTTTTCCGCCAACACCTTGACGCGGAGCAAATAGAGCAAGTTCTGCACTGGCTCTGGTAGCTTGCCAAAGCGATCCTCCAACTCCTGGGCGATTGCCTCGATCTGCTCCAGCTTTGTCAGGCTCGCCAACCTCTGATACAGCTTCAGCCGGAGGTTCACCTCCGGGATGTATTCCTCAGGCAGATGCGCATCCACGGGCAGGTCCACATTGGGCGAGGGCTCCGGTGAGAGGGCGGAGAAGGGTGCGTTCGCCTCCAGATCGGGCAATTTGCCCGACTTTTCCTTGAGCGCTCGGATTGCCTGCGCCAGCAGTCGCGTATAGAGATCAAAGCCCACTGCGGCGATATGGCCGTGCTGTCGCGTGCCTAGGATCTCGCCGCCACCGCGAATCTCCAGGTCGCGCATCGCGACGCGAAAGCCGCCGCCCAGTTCGGATGACTCCATGATTGCCTCCAGCCGTCGCCGTGCCACATCGGTGAGCCCCTGCCCCTTGCTGTAAAGGAAATAGGCATATGCCTGCGCTGAGCTACGCCCCACACGGCCACGCAACTGATAAAGCTGCGCCAGGCCAAACTTGTCGGCGTGATTGACGATTATCGTATTGACGTTCGGGATATCCAGGCCGCTCTCGATGATGGTCGTGCACACCAATACATCGTATTTGCCGCCCACGAAATCGAGCATCACCTGCGATAGCTCCCCCTCGTCCATCTGCCCGTGTCCGATGACAAAGCTCGCTTCTGGCACCAGACGGCGGAGTTGTTGCGTGATTTGCCGGATGCCTTGCACCCGATTATGCACGAAATAGACCTGGCCGCCGCGGCTCTTTTCGCGCAGGATCGCCTTTCGCACCAGCGAATCGCTG
>JAIOAV010000001.1:0-84485 GCA_019873665.1 Chloroflexota bacterium | reverse complement strand
CCTCCGGTGGCGTGTCAATGGTGCTCATATCGCGCGCACCCGTCAGCGCCATGTGCAGCGTGCGCGGAATCGGTGTGGCGGTCAGCGTCAACACATCCACCTGGCCGCGCAACTGCTTGAGCCGCTCCTTGTGGATGACACCAAACCGCTGCTCCTCATCAATGATCAGCAGTCCCAGGTCCTTGAACACCACATCACGCTGGATCAGGCGGTGGGTGCCGATGACGATGTCCACCCTGCCCTCCGCGAGGTTCTTCAGTATCTGCTGCTGCTCCTGGCGCGTGCGAAAGCGCGAGAGCATCTCCACTGCCACAGGGAACGGCTCCAGGCGGTCGCTAAAGGTGAGATAATGCTGCTGCGCCAGCACAGTTGTCGGCACCAGAATCGCCACCTGCTTGCCATCCATCACCGCCTTAAAGGCGGCGCGGAGCGCCACTTCCGTCTTGCCATAGCCCACATCGCCGCAGATGAGCCGGTCCATGGGGCGCGGTTGCTCCATATCGTTCTTCACTTCAGCGATGGCGTTGAGCTGGTCCTCCGTCTCCTCATAGGGAAAGGCGCTCTCCACTTCTGCCTGCCAGGGGGTATCCTCGGCAAAGGCGTGGCCGGGGATCACCTCGCGCGCGGCATAGAGCGCCAGCAGTTCTTCGGCGATGTCCTCCACCGCCTTTTTCGCCTTGGCCTTGATGCGACTCCAATCCGCTGTGCCGAGGCGCTGCAGCGCTGGCCTCTCTTCGCTAACGCCGACATAACGGGCCACGCGGTCCGCCTGGCTCACCGCGACAAAGAGCCGGTCCCCTTCGGCGTATTCGAGCTCCAGATACTCACGCTCCACCCCCTCCAACGTCTTGCGCTGCAGGCCGCGATAGATCCCCACGCCGTGCTCGATATGCACGACATAGTCACCCTCGTTCAGGTCGGCAAAGAAGGCTTCCGGCGAGCTGGGACGCCGACGCATCTCGCGCCGACGCCGGTACTTGGCCCAGCCAAAGATCTCGTTATCTGTCAGAAGCGAAAGGAGTGTCTCACCTCTGGCAACCGCTCTGCCAGCGCCTGGCGCATGCAACGTCCATCCCTCGGCATGGTTCCCCTGAACCAGCGTCAGGCTGCCGGCCGGTGGGAGCGCTGTGATCTCTTCGCTGTTGATCGCATAGATCTCTTCCTCGCGCAGGAGGTCACTCAAGCGAGGCGTCTGGCGGCTGAGCAGCACCACGCGGCGCCCGTCATCTCGCCACTGGCGATAGTCCGCAATCAGTTCCTGCAACTGCCCGCCATAGCTTTCCACCGGGCCGAACGCCGCGCTGAGCGCCGTGCGCTGTCGCTCCTCTTCACCACCACGCGCATAGCCCAGGGCAAAGCTCAATCGCGGCGCCATCGCCGCCTGTAGCTCTTCCCATCCAAAATACGGATGACAATAGTCGGCGGGGAGAGCGCCCTCATCGCTCAGCTCTGCGTGCGTTCCGTCTGCCTGCTGGATCAGGCTGACCGCTGCCTCACCCTCTGCCACGCCGTCCTCCAGGATGATCAGCCAGTCAGGCGACAGATAGTGGAGTAGCGAAGCGGGCTGCGGGTAGAGACAAGGCAGGTAGAACTCGATACCGCGGAACGACTCGCCAAACTCCAGGCTCTCCAGGTCCTGCTGCCATCGCTGTCTGGACATCGCCTGCAAACGGGAGAGATCGAGCTGCCGCACGAGCTCAGCAGCGCGACCGCCATAGGCAGGCATCGCCTCGCTCGCCGGGTAGATCGTGATCGCCGCGATGGTGTCCAGAGAGCGCTGTGTGGCGGGATCGAAGAAACGAAGGCTATCCACCTCATCGCCGAACAGCTCGATGCGCACCGGCGCTGGCTGGCCGGGTGAATAGAGATCTACAATGCCACCACGCCGGCTGAAGAACCCGATCTCCTCCACAACAGCGGCCGGCTGGTAGCCCCCCTCTAGCAACGCACTCAAAAAGCCGTTGAGATCCAGCCGTTCCCCAACGCGTACCTGGTGGATGTGCTCCACCAGCAAGTGTGGCGGCACGCTCTTGGG
Organism: Chloroflexota bacterium; assembly: GCA_019873665.1. Taxonomy (GTDB): domain Bacteria; phylum Chloroflexota; class Anaerolineae; order JAAYEA01; family JAAYEA01; genus JAIOAV01. Next base: position 82,450 of record JAIOAV010000001.1, on the reverse strand, counting down.
CAAGAGCGCGGGGATCGAGGTGACGATGAGCGCGGCACGGCGCAGATCATGGAAGCGTGCGTGCAGCTCTGGCCGCGCCAGCATGCCCAATATGCTGATGCGCTCACGCACCGTCTGCGATGGCCATGCCGCCCGATCGTAGAAGAGCGCTTCCGGTGCGGGAAAGTGGTACACAGCCTCCGGCAGCAACGACCATTGCCTGATCTGCTCCACGAGTTCGCGGGCACGCTCCGGCTGCGCGGTAACCACCAGCAGCGGCCGCTGCACGTCTCGTTGGATGGCAGCCAGCAGGTAGGCACGAGCAGCCGGAAAGATGCCCAGGGCGCGGCTCTCTCCAGAGAGAGATTCAGGCAATCGGCCGACGACGAGTTGCGCCACCAGCTCCTGATATGCGGTTATATCATCAACGAGCGGCAACAAACCAGAAAGGTTCACGATTCATTCCCCACCAAACAAATGACAAACGAGGGGCCCTTCATATCACCCAGTGCGTCAGTTGAACTGACTCATGGCAGTCTCGATCCCGCGCTGCAAGAAGCATTCGATAGCCGCACGTGCCCGCGCATAGGTCTCCTGCATAGTAAGCCATTGATCCGGCGCAAAGTCGCTCAGCACATAGTCGTATGGCTCGCCCTGAATCGGGCGGCCAATGCCGATGCGCAGGCGAGGAAATTGATCGGAGCCAAGCTGCGCGATGATGGAAGCCATTCCCTTATGCCCGCCAGCACTACCGTTAGGACGCAGCCGGACTCTGCCCAGCGGCAGGTCCAGGTCATCATAGATCACCAGCAGCCGGGAAAGCGGTATCTTGTACCAGCGCACAATGGCCGACACAGCCAGGCCACTGTCATTCATGAACGTCATCGGCTTGGCCAACACTATCTGCAGGCCCAACGCGCGCCCGGTTCCCACATGCGCTTTGAAGCGCATCCGGTCAAAAGTGATGCCCCACGCCGCAGCGAGATGATCCACACACTGGAAACCGGCGTTGTGACGGTTTCTGGTGTATCTGGGCCCCGGATTGCCCAAGCCGCAGATCACATAGACCGCTCGCTGGTATGTCGGCGCCTCGGAGCGCTCTCTGCCATGGCGGGAAGCCGCACCCGTCATCCTTGCTCCTCTCCTTCATTGTGCAACACCAAGAGGGGCTAATCAGCCGATTAGCCCCTTCTTTCATCGCACTCGGTTGGCTGAAGATTGCTCGATCTTACAGCAAGCGCCTGATCAGAAAGACCAGACCCACCAACAAGAAGATCGCCGCCATCGCGCCCGCGCCCATCAGAAAGGCATCTGCCCACCCCTTGGTCTCGATCGTGGGCACAGAGATCGCCGGTCCCCGCGTGGGCCGCTCCAAGGTGGGAGTGGGCGTGGCGGCAGCGATGTTCACCGTTGGCTGTGCCAACATGGCGGTCGCCGTCGCAGCCAAGGCGGTGGAACGTCCGGTCGGCGTTCGCGTGGGAGTGCGGGTGGCAGACAAAGTGGGCGTCTCTGTTGGCTGGGTATTGGATACGCTGATGCCACGTACAAAGTATTCCTGATAGTTGCCCGTGCGATCCACCACTCGCAGCCGCAGGCTGTATCTGCCATCTGGCACGGTGGCGGTATCCCACGTCTCCAGCACGCCATCAATCACCTGCGTCTCGTGCACGCCCAGCACGTTCCAGTCACCGGTATTCGGCTCGGGCGCAAAGTGGACCTCGTATTTCCAAAAGCTGGGATGCACAGCGCTGCCGTTGATCAGCACCTTGCCGCGTACCACCGCGTTCATGCTAGGGGATGTGATAACGGCCCGCGTCGCCTGGGCAGCAGGCGCAGCAAGGGTGCCTGGCGCAGCGAGGCCGGAACACAGCAAGGCCACCAACAGACAAACAGCAATCCTTCTCATCGCACTCCTCTTGATTGACATCAGATGCGCGCCAAGTCTAGCACAAATTGGCCATAAAGACAAGATGGCTTTGTTGACACGCACGCCGGCGCACCTATAATTGTAGCGGTCATCGTGTATTCGCCCACGAGCTCTACTTGCCCATCGCCTCAAGGAGGGTCTGATGTTCAAAAAGATTCTAGTCCCACTCGATGGCTCCACACTGGCGGAAAAGGTGCTCTCGCATGTAAAACCCCTGGCCAGAGGATTCGGCAGCGAGGTAATCCTCTTCCACGTTTTGCGCATTCCCGCTATCTCTGCCTCGCCAAACGCCACCATTATCGAGGATGAAGAGCTGGCAGAGCAGGACGCCCAGCGCTACCTCGAGAGGGTCGAGAACCATCTGGAAGAAGAGGGGATCAGCGCACGACCGGTGATTGTCAAGGGCAAAGCAGCCGAGTCCATCGTGGACTATGCTGAGCTGGAGAGAGTAGACCTGATCGCCATGTCCACGCACGGCAGGTCTGGGCTGGGGCGCTGGGTATTTGGCAGTGTGGCGGAGCGGGTCTTGCAGGGAGCTCACTGCCCGATCCTGCTCATTCACGCGCGCGAGGAGTAGCCGCGTCAGCGGGAACGCCGCCAGCGAGCGCCCAATACAATGCCCGCTCATCTTCTACCCGCACCCTGGTTAGGCGCCCAGCCTCGACCAGTTGTTGCAGGTATGCCTGAACCTCGGCAGCAGGCCAACGCAAGATCGCACGGAGGTCGCTGATGCTGGCGACGACCAGATTGTCAATCGCCTGTAGGAGGAGCGCCTCCCGGGCAGCGCCGATGGACGGGAGATTATCCAACAGGCCGTGTGGGACCTGGCGCTCCGTCAGATCCCAGTAATGCAACGACCACCCCTCCAGGGAGCCGCCGGCGACAGTCAGGCAAAACGTGCGTTGCAGCGCGGCCAGAACCGCCTCAAAGCGCGCACGATTGCCGCCAAAGTGAAAGCGCACCTTCTGCCACAGCTCGCGCGAGCTGAGCATTCCCTCATCCTCAACCGTCTGCAACACAATATACGCCAGACGCTCCAGCCGGCCAGCATGGTATTCATCCTCGTAGCTGGCCTCAGGGCCATAAAGCACATAGAAGCTGGGATAAAGCCGCCACGAGATAAACGTGCCGCGATTGCGGATCAGTTTCTGGTAGGCGCAGAGCTTGGCTGCAGGCAGCATCTCCTTCCAGCGCCATGCGCCATCGGTGATGTCAAAGCCGGACCAGGGCTGGCGCGAATCCGCTTCGGTGATGCTCGGCAGCGGCAGGTCGGGTAGCGGGCAGAGCAGCGCCAGGCCGCGCTCGTCCACGTATTGCGCCGCCTCGGCATCGGTTACGAGCTTGCGCCCGGACAAGAGACGTCGCCTCGCCTCACGCCGCCGCTCCAGCTCGGCCTGTGTCATCATGCCAGTCAACATCCCCCTTCCTAGCCCCTTTCACTGCGAAACACGCCAAAGACTAAAATGCTCGCCAAGGCTCTTGGCGAGCATTTCTCTTGTCAATAACATGCAACTCAACGGCGCGCGAGAGTCCGCGCCTTCCTACTTGATCTTGATATTGCCCCATTCGCCCTTGAGATGGCTGAACTTGCCATAGTGCACGCGGGACACATCCCAGCGTTCCTCTTTCGTGTGCGGCTCTGGCGCCTGCGCTGGATAGCCGATTGCGATGAGAGCCAGCACGCCAATGTGCTTGGGTATATCGAGCAGCTCGCGTATCTTCTGCTCCGTCACGTCCCATGCTGGGCTGTGGGGGTTGCCCACCCAGGCAGATCCGAGGCCCATAGCGGTCGCTGCAATGACGATGTTCTCGCCGGCCACGGCCAAGTCCAGTTGCCAGGCGCTGGAGAGCTGAGCGTCGCCCAGCAGCACAATCACTGCCGAGGCTTCTTGCACATAAGGACGAACGCCCAAGATGCTGCCCAGGGTGTTCTGCACACCTTTGTCCCGCACGACAAGGAAATGCCATGGCCGCCGATTGAGGTAGTTCGGCGCATAGAAGGCCGCCTCGATCAAGGCAGCGATTTGCTCCTCAGATACCTCTTGGTCAGTGAACCTTCTGACAGTCCGCCGTTTGCTAAGCAATTTGAGAGTGTTGCTGCCTTTCATCTTTATCTCCTTTCGGTTCGTCCGCCCACTAATCATAGTATATGCGTTTTTCCTTATGACGTCAACACATCGAATAATCAATCTATCTTCAAAACGCAATCATAACGACGATCTAGAGCGCCCACTATGATGTGCGTCATACAGGATCATATTTGCCTATGCTTCCACTTTCTGGTACGATGTGAGATCAGCCGTGGATGCCGCGCAACCTGGAATAGGCCACAGTGTTTTTATAATGACAGATTGAGTTAGCCAAGCCGCCGACATGCGCCGAGCTCTCTCCTCTGGGCGGTAACAGGTCAAACGATTGCAGTGGAGGTCTCTTTGTCTCGCTACAAATTGATCATCAATCCTCTGGCCGGGCTTGGCAAGGCCGAGCGGCTCTTGCCCGACGTGCTCACAGCGCTGGGCGCACGGGGGATCGTGCCCGATGTGGTGCGTACGGAGCGGCGCTGGCACGCAGCCGAGCTGGCGCACCAAGCCATCGTCGAGGGGTATGACACCATCCTGTCCATGGGCGGCGACGGCACAACCAATGAGGTGGTCAACGGCATGATGACCCGCCGCGACCATCAGCCCGTGGGCACATTGGGGATCATCCCGGCGGGGTCGGGCAACGATTTCCGCATCGCCATCGACTGGCCGGATGATATCGCCGGCGTAGCGGAGCGGATCGCGCGCGGCAACCGCCGCCTGATTGACGTAGGGCGCATCAATCAGCGCTACTTTGTCAATGTGGCCGGCGTCGGCTTTGATACCATCGTTACGGTGGAGGCGACCAAGATTCGCCAGATCGCCCCCGGCCTGCTGCGTGGCTTGCCTCTCTATATGATGGCGATCTTCAAGACGCTCCTGCTGAACTATCAGGCCCCAATGACGACCATCGAATACGATGGCCAGGTGATGCGACAGCCGACGCTGATGGCCTCAGTGGCGAATGGCCGCCGCTACGGTGGCGGTTTTCTGGTCGCGCCAGAGGCAAAAGCAGACGATGGCCTCTTCGATCTGCTCGTTGCCGGTTACGTCAACAGGCCGGGGATCCTGCAGCTTTTGCCGCATTTCATGAAGGGCACGCACGTGGGCAAAAAACCGATCTACATGACGCGGGCGCGCCATGTGGTCCTGGAAGCGCCCGATCCGGTCGTCGCGCAGATTGATGGTGAAATCTATGACGATGGCAGCCGTCGCATCGAGTTCGAACTGCTGCCACAGAGCCTCTGGATCATCGCCTGAGCGCTCACCAGCGGCCCGTCCCGCCACATACTGGGCACCTGACTTTTCCCAGCACCACGCCCGTGCCATCACATAGCGTGCATACACGCCCCGCGCCGCCAGACGGCAGAGGAGGCGTCGTTCTTCCGACCGGAAGACCCCGACGCGATCCGAAGATGTGCCCCAGAAACGTGGCGAGCAACACGCCCAGAATCCGCCCCACGGAAGGCCCAAAGCGCCGCAGTGTGCGCGTCGCCGGGTCTTCTTGGTCGCGCAGGAGTATCTCGAACTGATGCCTGAGCTCTGCCGCCGAGGGGCGCTGCGCTGGTTCCACGCGTAGCGCTCTCATCACCAGCTCCTCCATCTCCTCAGACACCTCCGGCGCCACCTGGCGCAGCGGCATCCATTGCGAAAAGGAACGTATGATGTCCAGATCCAGCTCCGGGAAGCTGGCGAAACGGTCGCGCGGATCGCGCCCCGACAGCAGATGATAGATGGTCGCGCCCAGGGCGTAGATGTCAGAAGCGGGAACTGCGGCACGCTGCCATTGCTCCAGGGGCGTATATCCGGGCGTGCCCATCGCCATCGTCTTGCCGCCCATCATCACCATAGCGCCATCTACCAGCGTGGCCTTGGCCAGGCCGAAATCCACCAGCCAGATACGCTTGTCCTCGCCAAGTATGATATTGGCTGGCTTGACGTCGCGATGTATCACGGGCGGGGTGCGCTGATGCATATAGGCCAATGCGTCACACACCGGGATCATGAATCGCAGCACCTCTGCCTCGGAAAAGGGGCGCTTCATCTGCGCCAGACGCTGTTCCAGGTTTTGCCCCGCGATGTACTTCATCACGAGATAGTGGCGGCCGCTCTCCACAAAGTGGCCATAGATCTCGGGGATATTCGGATGACCAGGCTGGTTCAGATGGGCCAGCAGCTCCGCTTCGCGGCGAAAGTCCTGTTCGGCGCGCAGCCTGTCCGCCGAGGCCAAGTAGATGTTCAGCATCTCCTTGATCACGCAGGGCCGCCCGAACAGCTCGCGATCTTCCGCCACGTACACCGCGCCCATGCCGCCACGCCCAAGCTGCCGGACGATGCGATATCGTCCTCCTTGCAGCCCAGCCAGCGGCATACCGCAGCGGTGACAAAACTTGGCTTGCGGGCGCAGTGGTGCACCACAGCGAATACAGGTAGCCATCACTATCCCCTGCTCAATGCTCTGCCTTGACGCAGCGAAAGCCGAGATCAGCGGTCGCACTGGTCGCCTCGGCGTGTTCGCGCATCGTACTGACGACGCTGAAGCTCTCCCAAGAGCCGCCCCGAACGGCCATGCTGGTCCCCACGTCCGGCGGCTTATGCGGCACGCGATAGAGGCCGTGAATGTCGCGCGTCCACTCCCGCGCGTTACCTGCCAGATCCATCACGCCAGCCGGAGTCGCGCCGCATGGGTACGTCCCGATGGCAACAGGGCCGTTTCTACCCGTGTCCGCTGCATTCCGACACCGTTTGTCATCCTCATTTCCCCATGGGTAGAGTCGGCCCGCTGCACCGCGAGCAGCCCACTCCCATTCGGCCTCGCTCGGCAACCGAATCGGAGAAGCCAGATCTCGGCTCAGCCATTCGGCGTACGCGGTGGCGTCGTACCATGTGACGTTGACCACCGGCAGCAACGCATCTCCTTTGGCAAAGTGGCCATCCCACCAGTGCCGCGGCGCGGCATGGCCGGTGGCATTCACAAAGCGCTGATATTGAACGTTGGTTACCTCGAAGCGTTGCAGCGCAAACGCGTCCACTGGCACCTCATGCGCCGGCTGCTCGTCGCGCGGGCCATCGTCGCGGCCCATCATAAGCGTCCCAGCGGGGATTTCCACCCACTGCTGATCCAGGGCGAGCCCCACCGCCGCAATGGCAGCCTCATCCCGTGGATCCACGTCGCGCAGGTTTTGCCGCGCACGCGCCCAGTCTCCCTCGGCCAGCGCCTGCAGTCCGGCTGCATAGTCTCCGCTGCCGATCAGCATGCGGCCCCAGAGAGCGTATACGCCAATCAGGAGCGCGCCCAGCAGTAGGATGCCTAGCAGCAGGTTCTGCCTGCTGATCGTCGGCCGGGCCGGCGTGGACATCTGCGTCCGGGGGCGAGCCGGGCGACTCGCCGGCGCGGTTCTGGTCGTTGGCGGCTGCAGCCGTTTTGTGGGCGTGGGCGCGATCACGCGCATGCGTGCCGCCACGCGCAGCGGCGCGGCGTCCGCCGGCTCGATGGAGATCGAGTCAGTGTACCGCTGGTCAGGGACCAGCGCGCCGGTATTCATGACGCGGATCGTCAGGTCTTTGCGATCCTTGGGCGGCACGCCAAAGGTGGCCGCAGCTGGACGCAGCCACGGCGCTGTGGTAGAAAGCTGGCCGCGCGCGCCAGCAGGCGCAGTATTGACCAGCGAGACGATCAGCTCCCTGCTCTCGCCCAGCTCGATATCGCCGAAATCCAGCTCCCTTTGGATGACACGAAGCTGCGGTTTGGGCAGGCGCGGGTTCAAGCTGCGCAGGAAGGCATCCAGCCCCGCATCCGGATCCTCCGGGTACGCCTGCACCGCCCCCTTTGCCTCGTCTGCGGCCACCGGGTTGTAGAGCGAGTTGCGCAGCCAACTGGACAGGCTGCCGTCGTAGAGGATCTGCCTCGCATATTCCCAGTGCTTTAGGGAGAGGTCCAGCATGCCGGTTACCGTAGTGGCCATGTTGCCTTCGGGGAAAATGATCGGCTGCACTGAGCTGCGGTATCCAGCGCGCACCGACTCTAGCTGTTGGCGGAACTCTTCCGCCGTCAGGCGCTTTTCCACCTCCGGCGTGAGCGCCCTCTCCAGCACAAGGCGCAAGCCAGCCGGCAGGTCATCCATTTTGGGGAACTTGAAGGGATGCTCGCGCGGGTCATCGTCGGTGAGGAGATGATACATGGTGGCCGCCAACGCATACACGTCAGAACGCGGCTCACTGCGCCCCTGATATTGCTCCGGCGGCGCGTATCCCACCGTGCCATAGACATCGGGCTTCTTCAGGCCCACCTGCCCGCCGGTGTCCAGCTTGTAGCGCGCCTTGGCTGTGCCAAAGTCCACCAGCACTGCCTGGTTACTGTTGCGATCAATAATGATATTCGCGGGCTTGACATCATTGTGGACAAAGGGTTCTGGCTGAAGATTCGCCAGATACTCCAGCACGCGGGCAATCTCGACGCCATAGCGAAGCACATCCTCTACCGGATACGGCTTGCCGGGGATGACATTTCCCTGGTCATCCTCGCGCGTCAGGCCCTGGGCCAGGTTATCCCCTTCGATGTACTCCATCACGATATAGTTGTGGCCACGTTCGGAAAAGTAGCCATACATATCAGGGATGCCAGGATGCTTGAGCGCGGCCAGCGTCTTGGCCTCCTGCTCAAAGCGCTCCAGTGCCTCTCGCTCTTCCCCCGGCTCATAGTATGCCAGCATCTCTTTGATGACGGCCAGGCGGTCGAACGCCAGCGTGTTCGCCGCCAAGTAGATGGCACCCATGCCACCCTTGCCGAGCTGCTTGATCACCCGATACTGGCCGTTGTTCATCGTCTGCCCGGGCAGCAGCGCCGCCCCGACGCCAGGCGTCAACGCCGCCCGGCATTTGCTGCAAAAACGGGCTCCGGCCCGATTCATCTCACCACAGTTAGGACAACGCATCAGCTTTCACTCTCGAATGTCCGCCAGACGCCTCGCACGGCGCCAGAGAGCGCGCCGAAAGAGAGCGTCAGAATCGCCAAGATCGACCCTAATGACAGCGTCAGCAACGCCGGGCCAAGAAGCGCGACCAGCGCATAATCCGCCCATGCGCGCGCCAGGGAGAACCACCATCCGCCCAACGCGCCCCCCAGGCCCAGAAAGAGATAACCGTACGTGGTGAGGCGCGTATGGCGTTGCAGCGCGCGCAGCGCGCGCCCCACGCCGCGACGCACCTGCTGGCTGGCGAGGCGCATACCCTCACGGCCACCTGCCAGCGCGCCCCGCCATCCCCGCGCGCTCTGCCGGCACAACTCCCGCCACAGCGAGAGCCGAATCCGCACCGGCACTGTCACCCGCCCGGCGCGCCCCGCGCTGATCAAAAGCGGCGCTCGGTGGTCGCCAAAAAGGGGCAGTCTTGCTGCGCGCACGGTGAGCGTAACCGGCGCCGCCGGCTGACCTGCCCAGAGCCCAACACTTTGCGGGCGCGCGCGCAGCCACTCGGCCTGCGGGCGCACATGCGCCCTCACATAGCCACGGCCCATGTTCTGCAGGTGAATGGTGGCGGAACACTCGCCCTCCCGTGCGACACGACCCAGATCAACGGTAGCGGGGTCCACTGCCACCTGCGGATCGGGCAGGCCGGGGTCTAGACGGCGCAGGAATGCCTCTAGCCCGGCATCGCGGTCGCGAAAGCGGGCGCAGGTGGATTGCACCAGCTCGACCAGGTCGAGCCGGTTCATATCGCGAAACCATCGCGCGAAATCGCCGCCGTACAGATACCCGCAGGAAGCCTGCCAGTATTTGTCGGCCATAGCAGGAATGCCACTGATGCTGCGGATGCGTTCTCCGCCGGGAAAGGCGAAATGCTCCACCATGCGGTGCGGCGTAACGATCGCCTCCAGTGCCTGGCGCAACTGGCGCGCGCTGCTCCGATCTGCCGGATCTGGGCGTAACGCCTGTTCCAGTGCCGCCTGCAGGTCCGGGCGCAGCTTCGCCAGCTGGGGAAACTGCCCCGGGTGATCGCGTGGGTCATCATCCGTCAACAGGTGATATATAGTCGCCGCCAGCGCATAGACATCTGAGCGTGGCACCGCTGCGCCGCGCCACTGCTCTGGTGCGGCATACCCCATGGTGCCATAGACGCTAGAACGAGGCGAAGCCGCCGCACCCTGTGTCAGTGAGCCAGTCATCAGATACCGGCTGCGGGCTGTGCCAAAGTCCACCAGCCGGACGTCTCCCACCACTTGCTCGCGGATCAGATTGGCCGGCTTGATATCCTGATGGACTACCGGGCGCGGCTGGTCCGCCAGATACTCCAGGATGCCGCATACCTGGACCGCGTAGCTGAGGATCTCCTCTTCCGTGATGCTCGCACGCGGCACGATCTGGCCTCCGTCATCTTCATGCGTTACATACTTCTCAAGGTTCTCGCCGCGGATATACTCCATGACGATATAGTAGCGGCCGTCCTCCTCAAAGAAGGAGTATATCTTGGGGATGCCGGGATGGCTCAGCAACGCCAGCGTGCGCGCCTCTTCAGCAAAGCGCGCCTCGGCGCGTGCCTTGGCTTGCGGGTCGCTGGCATCGTAATAGTCCAGCATCTCTTTGATGACGCAGGGGCGGTCGAAGGTCTTTTTGTCGCGCACCAGATAGACCGCGCCCATGCCGCCGCGGCTGAGGCGGGTGAGAACCTGATACTCGCCCCCCTTGAGCAACTCGCCGGAGCGCAGCGCGCGCCGCTGTATCTCAGCCAGAGGCCGACCGCAGCGCGCGCAAAAGCGCGCGCTGCTGCGGTTCACTTGTTTACAAGCCGGACACGCTTGCTGCGCCATGGCATCGGCACGGGGGGGAGGCAGCGGCACACCGCCTCCCCCTCGGACTCCCTCTAGGTCAGCTTGAAGACCAACTGGACGCGCCCGACGCGGAGCGAATCGCCATCTTGTAGCGCCTCGGCCGCGCCTGGCGTGAGGCGCTTCCGGTTGAGCAAGGTGCCATTCGTGCTGTTCAGGTCCTCAGCCAGGTACTGATTCCCCTGCTTGACGATCCTGAGATGGCGACGAGACACGCCGCCCTCGTCGCCGCCATGCGGCGTGAGGTCCACATCCGGAAAAACACCGGTTACCGGGTCCTCTCGCCCCACGATCACCTCCGCCTTATCCGGCAGCGGGAGCTCGGCCCCGCTTGCGGCGACCACGAGGCGCGGCAAAGCCATCACCGGCGTTGCCGGCATCGGCTGGGCTGGCTCGACCGGCGTGACGGCCGCGCCCCCGGGCAGTGCCGCCCCGCAAAACTCGCAGAAATCGGCTCCCGCGGCATATTCCGCGCCACACGAGGGGCACGTCAGCGCAGCTGGTGCGACAGGCGCTACCGGCGCCGCCACCGCTGGCTCAGTCGCCGGAGCAACTGCCGTAACTGGTGTTGCCTCTGCGCCCTTGGAGAGATCGGCGCCGCAGGCATAGCAAAAAGTGTCACCTGCCGCAGCGGTCGCGCCACAAGCTGGGCACACCCTGGCAACAGATGTAGCTTCGACGCCGGCAGGTGCCGGCGCCGTGGCAGCCGCGGGCGCGGCAGCCACCTCGGGCGCAGCGAGCCGCGTGCCGCAGTTCTCGCAGAACATCTCGCCGGGCACGTTGCTCTGCCCGCACGAAGGGCAGATCACCTCGGCAGCACCGGCAGCCGCTGGCGCGCCGGCTTCGACTTGTGCTGGCACGGGAGCAGGGGCGGGCGCTGCGGCGACCGGGGCGGCCTCCACCTTGAGGCGGGTGCCACACTGATCGCAGAAAATGGCATCATCTTCGGCTTGGTTTCCACACTTCGGACAGGTTATCATCGTAGCACTCCCTCCTCTTGGCCTATCACTCCTCATCCACCAACTTTTGCGTCAACTTGCGGGTCTCGTAGCGCAGCTTCTTGGTGCCAGCGGATGTCATTTCCCCCTTTTGCTCCAGGTTCTGCGCCTCTTGCAGCGCCGCCTTCGCCAGCTCCTCTTCCCCCAGGTCCAGCAGGCGGGTGGCCGCAGCACGGAGCTTTTGCGTCGCGCCGGGGACATTGCCCATCTTGGCCTCCTCCAGCGCCCGCGTCTGCAACTTGAACACGGTTACCTTTTCCACGATGTTCATCACCGTCGCATTGTATTGCTTGGCCTGCACCGCGTCTCGCGTGAAATCAATCAGGATATCCTGCCGGATGCTTTCCCCCGTCAGGTGCGCAGCGGGCAGGTCATACTTAATCTCCACCTGGGCGATCCGATACCTGCCTGCCTGGCGTGGCGGCAGCAACAGCTCCACCAGCAGCGCCTTGCCCACCTTGGCCTCGATCTCGCCCAGCGACACCTGCACATCACGATCCGAGATCGGCTGGTAACCTAGGTTGGCGATGGCCGGCACAACCTGCCACACCTGCCGTGGCACGACGCCGCTCACCAGCCGCATGGTCATCTGCGCGTTCTGCACGATGCTCTGCTGCGAACGCTGCACCGTCTGCGAGAAGATTGGCACGATCTCGTCTGGTTGCTCGACGAAATCGGACTGGCCGCCGCTGACATTGGCGATCTCGTCCAGTAGCTCCTCGTTCCAATCCTCGCCCAGGCCCAGGGCATAGACCGGCACACCGTTCTGCCCCGCCTCTTTGGCCAGACGGATGCACTCCTTTTCGTCGCCAAAGGTCTGTCCATCGGTGAGCAAGAGCATGCGGCTGGCGCGATCCGGCGATAACCCCTTTACAATCTCGCCCCAGCCCTTTTTCATGCCACGTGAGATCGCCGTGCCGCCGCCGGCGTAGATGCGATTCACCTTGTCCCGCAGCTTGGCGCGGTCGGCAGCGGGCCCGCTCTCCGCGATGACGTCAGCGTGTTCGTTAAAGACCACCAGCGACACGATGTCCTGATCGGACATCTGGTCAATGGCCAGCCGCACTGCCTCGCGCAGTTGTTCTATCTTGGACCCTGTCATCGAGCCGCTGTGATCTAACACAAGGCCAAAGTTCAGTGGCATGCGCACCTGCGCCACCGATTCGGTAGGCATCGTCTCAATATAGACATAGGCTAGTTGTTGCGTATTCGTTACGGGGAGACTCGACTTGTTAAGCGTCGTGGTTACCTGCAATTCTCCTGCCATCGGGACCTCCTCTCTGCTGTCAACCGCTACTCGCCACTCTCAACCTGCACGATGATGACGGTGATATTATCCTCACCGCCCGCCATGTTGGCCCGATCCACCAGCACATCACACGCCCTTTGTGGGTCGGCTTCGCTCAAGAGCATCTCTTCCAGTCCCTCGTCGCGCACCATCTCCCAGAGGCCATCGCTGCACAGGATCAGTCGATCTCCTGACGCCAATTCTTGCTCAAAGAGGTCCACATCCACGCTGGGACGATCTCCCAGAGAGCGGTAGATGAGATTGCGCTGCGGGTGCGTATAGATCTGCTCTCGCTTGATCTCGCCGGAGGCCACAAGGCTTTCCACCACCGAATGATCCACCGACAGCCGGCGCAGCCCTTCCGGCCCCCAGAGATAGGTGCGGCTGTCGCCGACATTGGCAATGACGGCGCGCATGTCGCGCAACAGGGCCAGCGTTACAGTGGTGCCCATTTCGGAGGATAGCCGGATGCGCTCTTTATAGACAGCCTGATTCGCCGCCTGCACCGCCTCGCGCACGATTCCCTGCATCTCCGCCAGCGAGATCTCCTGCCCGGCCATTTCGGGCTGCCAGACCCGCTCGCGGATATGCGCCCAGATCGTATCAGTGGCCAGGCGGCTGGCAACCTCACCCCGATCCTGCCCGCCAACGCCATCGGCAACGACAAAGAGGCCCAACGTTGGCCCGTCATATGCGGTGTAGACGCGCACATCGAGCATATCCTCGTTCACTTCGCGCATCCGCCCCACATCGGTCTTTTTGCCCCACCGCAGGCTAATCCCTCGTGGCCGCGGCGGTACGATTGCCCCTTGTCTTGGCTCCAGTGTCACGGTGTAGAGGCAATCCCCTTCTACGAACTGGTCGGCAACATCCGCCTGCCCAGCGGCGGGTTGCTGTCGGATGAGGCATCTGGGGCGAGTGATGATGGCCACGCCGCAGTGGGCGCAGTACTCGCTCCCCGGCTCGTTGCCGACAAAGTCGCATTGCGGGCAGCGCCGCAGATCATACGCCGCATACACCTTGCCCGCCGGGCCACTTTCCACCAGCTCGATGATCTCATAGCGGTCGAGGAGACGCGTGCCAGCGACTAGCTCCTGATCGGCGAGCGGCTTACCCACCTCCGCTTCTGCCTCGACATCCTCCTGCGATGCGATCTGCTCTTCGACGGCAGGCGCAGCCTCTTCTGCCGCTGCTTCTGGCGCGGCAGGCTCCGGCTCTACGGGCGGCTCTACCGCAGCAGGCTCCCCCGCCAACTCCGATGGCGTCCTCTCAGCCTCCAGCGGCGCGGCGGCTTCTGCGGTGGGCACGGGCGGCTCTGCCACTTTGGGCGGCGGCAGCGCCTCTGCCAATGGCTTGCCACACTGACCGCAGAACTTGGCGCTGGCGCGGTTCTCGTGGCCACAAACAGGACATTTCATACGCTCCTCCTCTACATGCAAGACAATCGTCCTCAGCGCAGCGAGAAACGGAGCACGATCTGGGCGATCTGCAACTCGTCGCCATGGCGCAAGGGATGTGGCTGACGTGGCGGCAGGCGCACGCCGTTCACCAACGTGCCGTTTTCACTCCCCAAATCGCGGATCCAGTAGCCGCGTTCGTCGCGCAAGATCACCGCATGCCGCCGGGACACATACCCATGCGGGTCATAGAAATCGAGATCCAGGTATGGCACCGGCGCGTCCGAGAACGGCTCGCGCCCGATCAGCAGCGAACGGCTGCGGATCGGCATCTCCCAGTTGACGCCCGGGGGGCGCGTGATGCGCACAAAGCCGGGACGGATACCACCAAAGGAGTGACCGCAGCGCCGGCAGAAACGCGCGTCCGTCGGGTTCGGGGTCTGGCAACGCGGGCACGGCTTGGTGGCAACGGGCTGCGCCGCCACTGCGGGCAATGCCGCCTTGGCTGCCGGCGCAACCGGTTGGATCGTGGATGCAGGCGTTGCGGCGGTGCGGCGCCGCCGATATTGCGCTTGCAACGGCGCGGGCACACAGCCGATCAGCGCCTCACGCATCTCCCGCACGTCGCGGTAACGCTGGTCCCGGTCGCGTGCCATCGCCTTGGCCACCACCGCCGCCGTAGCCGCGGATATGGCCGGGTTCTGCTGCCGGATAGGCGTGGATTCGACAGGCACAAAGGCAGGCATCGGCGGCACATTCGTCAGCAGATGGTACATCGTCGCGCCCAGGCCATATATGTCGGTGCGGGCATCGCTTTGCGCCTTGCCCCACTGCTCGGGCGCGGCATAGTTCTCCGAGCCCATGGCCAGCGTATCCTTCAGCTTGCCCTGTTTGTATGTGCGCGCGATGCCAAAGTCAATCAGCTTGATCACGCCCTGCGGCGTCAGCATGACGTTGCTCGGCTTCATGTCGCGAAAGATGATGGGCGGATTCTGGTTATGCAGGTAGTCTAGCACCTCGCAGATCTGAATCGCCCAATCCAGCACCTGCCCCTCCAGGATCGGCGCGTTGGCAGTCTCCAGCCGCTTTTTCAGCGACTCGCCGGGGATGAACTCCATCACCAGATAGGAACGCCCATCCTCGTTGAAAAAGGCCACCACGCGCGGCAGGTGCGGATGGCGCAGTCGCACCAGAAGATGCGCCTCCTGCTCGAAGAGCTGATAGGCTTCTCCCTGTGCCTTGGGGTCGGTCGTGTCGGAGCGCAGCTCTTTCATCGCCCAGACAGCCGTCGTGCCATCCGCACGGCGTTCCTGGACCTGATAGACCGACGCCATCCCGCCGCCACCGATCAGGCGAGTAACGGTGAAGCGCCCCTTTAGCGTTGTCCCGGCCGGCAGAGGTTCTTGCGCCATGTGCTCACTGTCCCGACGTACCGAACTCGTGCACCCCTAAGCAATACGAAATGGAACATCACTTGTTGCGCCAACACATATTATGGCCGGATTCTATCTGAAGTCCCGACATCTATCTGACATCGAGCGGCCAGTGCCAGTCGCGTGCTGATATCGGACCTCCTGGATTGTAGCACAATCGGCGGCCAGCAGCCAAAAGCCATGCGGCGCACCCGCGTTATCGTGCTGTCCGGATCTCCAGCGTCACCCCATCGGTGATCAGCTCGATCGTCCCTTGTTGGTCGGTGCGCAGCACCTGCGCGCCGGCTGCGTGCAGCCTCTGCAGCGTCTCCGCGGCGGGATGCCCGTGATAGTTATCCGCGCCCACCGAGATCACCGCCAGGCGCGGCTGCACCTGCCGCAAGAACGCCGCAGACGTGCCCGCCGCTGCGCCGTGGTGCGAGACCTTGAGCACCCAGGCCGGCGCAAGCTGGCCGCCAGAAACGAGATGCGCCTCAGCCGCAGCCTCAATGTCGCCCGTCAAGAGGAACGCAACCCTGTCATGCGTCAGCCGCAACACCAGAGAGCGGTTGTTATCATCAGCGGCAGTCGCCGGTGGCCAGTCTGCAGGAGGGTGCAAGACCTGCAAGCGGGTGGGATCACCCCACACCACATGTGTTCCCGTCTCCGCCGGCAGCCGCGCGATCGCTTTGTCTGACAGGAGCGCTTGCCACTGCGCCACGGCGGCGCTCGTCGCCGGCCACTCGCCGCACAGCACCGCCGCTACTTGATAGCGCTCCAGAACGGGGATCAGCCCGGCAAGATGGTCGCTGTCGGGATGCGTCAGCACGACGAGATCGAGCGTGCGATCCCAGAAAGGCATGCGTCGTCCCAGCGCGGACAGCAACCGTGACGGCTCCGGCCCGCCATCCACGAGGATCTGCTGCCCGTTCGGCGTCTGGATCAAGATAGCATCGCCCTGTCCCACATCGAGGAAGGATACATGCAGGCGGCCATCCGGCAGGCTGAGGACTGCCACCCAGACCAGCGCAGCTACCAGCGCGACACCGGCGAGCAACCCGACGGCGCTGCTGCGTTGTCGCGCGTTCTGCCATGCCGCACGCAGGCGCGGCCCCGGCTCGGCGCGATGTCGCCACCACCAGACCGCTGTGGCCAGCGCGGCATAGTACACCACCACAAGCCAGCCAGGAAAGGGCACCATCACCGACGCCCATGCCGGCCGCGCCGCCCATTCCACCACGCGCACGGTGTACGCGGCGAAAAGCCACGGGATCGAGGCAGCCGCCTGGCCCAGCGGCAGCCAGAGCAGGCCCAGGCCCGCCGCCACGCCGCCCAGGGTCATCAGATACGGCTGCACCGGCAGGATAAGCGCGTTGGCCGCCAGCGCAACCAGCGAGAGCCGCTGGAAATGATAGAGGATGACCGGCAGCGTTGTGAGCTGCGCGGCGAGGCTTGCCACGAGCAGCTCGCGGAGGAGGCTGTTGCCGCCCGCCTGCGCTTCCGGCGGCAGCCAGCCGACGAGCCGGTCGCCAAACTTTCTTTCTAGTAACGGCGCCAACACGATCAGGCCCACTGTAGCGGCGAAAGAGAGCTGGAAGCTGGCGCTCCAGAGCAGGCCGGGATTCAGAGCAGTCATGACGATAGCGGCGGCCGCCAGCGCGCGCCCGGCCGCATACGGCCGCCCCACGCCATGCGCCAGAAGCGCCACTGCCACCATGAGCGCGGCGCGCACCACTGGCGGCGTCGCGCCCACAAACAGGGTGTAGAGAACAATGCCACCACAGGCCGCGAGCAACGCCGGGCGGCGGCCCCAGAATCGCACCCCGGCGCGGATGAACAACCCTGCCACCAGCGTCAGGTTGAAACCGGAGATGACGATAATGTGGATCGTGCCAGTGCGCGTAAAGGCATCTACGACCTCTTCTGGAAGGGTGGACTCGATCCCTAGCAGGATGCCGGTGAGGAGAGAGGCCTCCGGTTCCGGCAAAATGGCGGCGAGCGTCGCCTGGGCGCGCCGTCGCAGGCCATATAGCAGCGAGAGCAACCGGCTTCCCTCGTCCGTGGCCAGCAGCGTCAGACGCGGGCGCGACATCATGCTATAGATCCCCTGCCGCGCCAGATACTGCCGGTACGAAAAGTCCGCATCCTCCGGCGGCGTCTCCAGCCGCCCAACGATCTCCAAACGATCCCCATAGGTGCGATAGGGATAGCGAGACGTGCGCACCCAGACATCGCCGCGCACGGGGCGCGTGCCATCCGCGGCGGTCAGCGACTCGGCGCGCACGCGCAAGTAGGTGTACTGGTCGCGGATATCAGGATCGGCGACGATGACCCCGGTCAGGGCAACGTCGGGGCCGTCATTGTAAAAAGCGACGTGGTGCGCGTCAATCTGCGGCTGCATGGCGAGCACCCGCCATGCGCCCGCGACGAAGACCAATCCATAGAGGCCGAGGCGGCGCCAGGAGAGCCGATCCCGCCAAAGGAGAACCAGCGCCAGCGGCGGCAGGCAGAGCAAGGCCAGCCCCAGCACGGGCAAGGCGAGCCACGTCTCCAGGAGCATGCCCGACACCCAGGCGACCGCCAGCCAGATCAGGTTCATACCACCGCCTCTGCATCTGCTGCGCGATTATAGCCGAATCCGACAGACACGAAAAAGACGCATCGCTTGATGCGCCTCATCGAGTTTCGTGGCCGCGATGGCTACAGGTTCAGCAAAGCCTGCTCCAGGATGGTGATGCCGCGCTCGTACGCTTCCAGCTCGATCGCCTCTTCCGGCGTGTGATCCAGCGTGGAATCGCCGGGGCCGTAGGCGATGATGGGGCAGCGCCACACCGGCGCCACAGTGTTCATATCCGAAGTGCCGAGTTTGAGCTTGAAAAGCGGCTTGCCGCCCTGGCTGCGAATCGCTTTCAGGAAGGCGCGCACCAGCGGCGTGTTCTTGTCCGCTTTGAAGGCCTGATCCTCGCCGCTGAAGCCAACAGCTGCCTCGCCGGCCCAGGAACGCATCCGATCCTTCAGCGCCGCCACATCCAGATCGAGCGGGGTGCGCATGGTGATATCCATCACCACTTCTTCTGCAAAGTCGCCGTCACTGGAAGTCAGCCGCCGCAGGAACGGATCGAGCGTGTCAAAGTGCCAGCGCCGTCCGCCATTCACCTCATCGGCATAGGCGCGGAGCCGATTCCAGAACTCGACTGCGCGCTCCGAGGCGGAAGGCCCCTCCGCCGAGCTGTGCCGCACACGCGATGAGAGGCGATAGCGCACCAGAATGCGCCCCTTGTAGCCCAGCGTGATGTGCTCCCAGCCGCTCGGCTCGCCGATCACCACATAGTCTGGGGCAAAGTTGCTCAGCAGCGCCCGCGCGCCCCGCGACGATGTCTCCTCTTCCACGACGCCGATCACTACAACCCGCTTGTTGATCACCGGCGCGACGCGCACGGCGGCAGCCACGAACGCCGCCAGAGGGCCTTTGGCATCCACCGCCCCTCGCCCGTACAGACTGCCATGCGCCTCCTTGACCGGCAGGAACCCACCCACCGTGTCCATGTGGCCGAGCAGAATCACCTCCTGGTCGCCGCTGCCGGCCATGCCCACCACATTGCCCACGCCGTCCTGATACGTGTGAAAGCCGAGGCCGCGAAAGCGGGTATAGAGATAATTGGAGATCTCTTCCTCCTCGCCAGAAGGGCTGTAGATCTCCAGCATCTCCCGCAGCAGCGTTACCTCATCTTGCCTACTGAGCGAGGACATCCCCCACCACCTTTACGACCGTGTCAAGGTCCTCCCGCGAGATGACCAGCGGCGGCAGGAAGCGCAGCACGATGGGGCCGGCGGGCAGCGCCAGCACGCCAGCATCCATCAACTTGGCCAGATAGCCGGCTGCGCGCTGCTTGAGCTCCACGCCCACCATTAGCCCCAACCCGCGCACCTCTCGGATCAGCGGCCGGTCCAACGCGCGCAGCTTGTCCATGAAATAAGCGCCCAGCTCCGCCGCGCGCTGCGGCAGGTGGTGCGTCTCGATGTAGCGAATGGCTGCCAACGCCGCCGCGCACGCCAGCGGGTTGCCACCAAAAGTTGTGCCATGAGTCTGGCTCTGCAGCTCGCCCACGCGGGCGCCCATCAGCACCGCGCCCATCGGCACACCGCCGGCGATGGACTTGGCCACACACATCAAGTCAGGCTCCAGCCCATAGTACTCGGACGCGAACATGCGGCCCGTGCGGCCAAAGCCGGTCTGCACCTCATCTATGATCAGCAGTGCGCCATGTTCGCGGCAGAGCTCCTGCGCCTGCCGCAGGTATGCCCCGTCCCCGGGACGAACGCCGCCTTCACCCTGCACCACCTCCAGAATGACGGCAGCGGTGTCGTCGGTTATGGCTTCGGCAAGCGCCGTCGTATCGCCGTAGGTAACATGCAAAAACCCCGGCACCAGCGGCTCAAAGGGGCGGCGGTATTCGACGTTCCATGTAGCGGAGAGCGCGCCAAAGGTTCGGCCATGAAAGGCGTTCTTCGTGGCGATGATCCCCTTGCGCCCCGTCACCAGCCGCGCGAACTTGAGGGCAGCTTCCACCGCCTCGGTGCCGGAATTGCACAGGAAGACGCGCTCCGCCGGGAAGGGCGCGATGCGGATCAGCTCTGCCATCAGCAGAGCGCGCTTGTCGTTGGGAAAGCTCGGCGGACAGGTGATCATCGTCTTGGCCTGCTCGCAGATCGCCTGCACCACGTCTGGATTGCAGTGCCCGACGTTGACGACGCCATGGCCGCCCACGCAGTCAATGTACTCGCGGCCATCGGCGTCCCATACGTGTGCGCCCTCACCGCGCACTAGCGCGATGGGCCGCTTGTTATAGAGGCCGCTGGTATAACGGTTCTCCAGCTCGACGATCTCTTGGTTGGAATGCGGCATCTGGCTCACTGGATCACCGTGCCCTCTCCAGCCAGAGCCTTGCTGATGGGCGACGCGACGCGGGCATCCGCGATGATCACCTTACCTACGCCGCCATCCAACGCCTCGCTGGCGCCCAGGATCTTCTTTTTCATCCGCCCTTGCGCCGCCTGCAGCCCATCCTCCAGTCGGTTGCGCGGCAACTGGCGGACAAGCGAGTTCGGATCGGGGAACTTGGCCAAAAGCCCGGGGACGTTAGAGAGCAAGATGAGCGTGTCGGCGCGCAGCGCCGTCGCCACCATCGCTGCCACGCGATCAGCGTCCACATTCAGCAGCTCGCCCGCGTCGCTGATGGCCAGCGGCGCGATCACCGGCGAATAGCCGTTCTGCAAAAGCAGCGTGATCAGGCCAGTGTTCACGCGCTCCGGCATACCGCTCCAGTCGCCGCGCAGCACCTTACGCTTGCCATCCTCCACGATCTTGAGCACCTCCTTGCGCTTGCCCTCCAGAAGACGGCCATCCGCACCGGAGAGGCCCACCGCGTTCACGCCCTTTTGCTGCAACTGCTCCACCAGCAGCTTGTTCACCTTGCCCGCCACCACCATGGCAAAGATCTCCAGCGTCTCGCGATCCGTAAAGCGGCTCTCATAGCCGGAAACGGAGGTAACAAAGTGCGGCGGCTTGCCCAACGCCGTTGAGATTACGTTCGTCTCATGCGAGCCACCGTGCACCAGCACCAACTGGCTCCCCTGCTGGGCCAACGCAGCCACATCCTCCGTCAGCGCGCCAAAGCCGATCCCTTCGCCTCCGCCCACCTTGACAACGATCATCGCGTGCCTCGCTTCTTCTAAATCGGATGTAGGCCGGGGAAATCCAGCCCCATCGTTTCCGGGAAACCGCACATGACGTTCATCGCCTGCACCGCTGTCCCCGCTGCGCCTTTCATCAGGTTGTCCAGCGCCGAGATCACCACCAGCCGGTTGCTTCCCTCCTCCAGCTCAAAGCCGATGTCGCAGTAGTTGGAGCCGGCCAGTATCTTGGGCTCAGGGTAGCGATAGATGCCGCGTCGCACCTTGACGATGCGGATGAACGGCTCGTTGGCGTATGCCTCCCGATACAGCTTCCAGATGTCGCGCTCTTGCAGGTTCTGCCGCAAGAAACAGTGGGACGTGCCCAGCGCGCCGCGCACCAGCTCGACAGAGGTCAGGGACAGATGGATGTTGGGCTTGTCGCCAAAACCCAGCTCCTGCTCCAGCTCGGCGAGATGCCGATGCGTGGTCGGCGCGTAGGAACGGACCACATGGGAGCGCTCCGGATGGTGCGAGGCAGGAGTTGCCTCATTGCCGCCCTCGGAAGAGCCCACCTTGACCTCGCTCACCGTCATCTCCACAAGCTTGGCGCGGTAAAGCGGCCACAGGGCGAGGTTAAGCACTGTAGCATTACAGCCGACGCCGCTGGCGTATCTGGCGTCGCGCAGCTCCTCGCGATGAAGCTCCGGCAAGCCATAGACAAACTTGTTAAGCCACACCGGCGCGGGATGCTCCCACTCGTACCACCTGGTATAGTCCGACGCTCTGCGCAAGCGAAAGTCTGCACTCAGATCAACGATGCGCTCCGCCACGCTGGCAAATTGCTCGATGCGCGGTGCCACCTGGCCATGCGGGAAGGCCACAAAAAGGACATCTACCTTGGGCAGGTCCTGCAAACGGATGAATTGTAAATCGGTGCGCCCACGCAGGTTCGGATGCAGCATGTGGACCGGCTGGCCGAACGAACGCTCCGAGGTGGCCGCGGCCACCGTTACCTGCGGATGAGACAGCAGAAGGCGCAGTAACTCGCCTCCCGCATAGCCGGAAGCTCCGGCAATGGCCACTTGCATGTTGCTCCCTCCAGAAAGTATGTGCCCAGATGTCCGGCACTGCCGGGGACTCAGGATGCCGCCACACGCAAGACGTAATCTGTCATCTTGCCGGGGATGTCGGTCTGCGCCACGGTGATCGCGCCGTGGAACTCGGGCGTGTGATTGACCTCATTGACCAACAGCCGCCCGTCCGGCGCCTCCAGGATGTCCACAGCCACGATGCCGCCGCCCACGGCCTGTGCCGCACGCACGGCAAGCTCGCTCAGCTCGGACGTCAGGGAACAGAGAACCGCCTCGCCGCCACGCGCCGTGTTGGTGATCCAATGCGGCGATTGGCGATAGATGGCGCAGATCGTCTCGTCACCCACGACTATGGCGCGGATGTCGCGTTGCGGCTTGTCAATGTACTCCTGAATGTAAAAGACCGAATGCTGATACCCGCCCAGCGTCTGCTTGTGCTCGATCAACGCCTCGGCAGCATCCCGGTCGTTCACGCGCGCGAGCAAACGCCCCCATGAGCCAACCGCCGGCTTGAGCACCACCGGATATCCCATCTGCTCCATACTTGCCAGTGCCGCGTCAGGGCCAAGCGCCACGACGGTCCGCGGCGAGGGGATGCCCGCCCTGGTCAACGCCATGGTGGTGAGGATCTTGTCCCCACAGGTGTTGATCACGTCGTACGTGTTGACGGTCTTGACGCCCCAGCCATTGAGGATGCTGAGGGCGTACAGCGCGCGCGTGTGGCTGAGCGAGCGGCACCAGACCACGTCATACGAATCGGCCCAGCCGCCGCTCGTCGCCGCGAATGCCAGCGCCTCATCGTCAATGCGTTGAAAGTCCACCCCGCGCTCACGCAGCGCCTGAAAGATCATCTTTTCCTCCACGCGCAGGCGCGAGAGGAGAACCGCGATTTTCATCCTGGCCTCCGGGCGCTACTCGCCCCAGTCCTCCGCTTCCTCGGGCGCCATCTCCAGCACAACCGGATCGAGCGAGACAACCTCCAGCTCGACGCCACATTCGGCACAGATGATGATCTCCCCTTCCTCAACGTCATCGCTGAGCTGGATCTCGGCAGCACACTCTGGACACTCTGCCATCTTGTTTCCTCCTCATACAAACAAATGAAAAGCCGGCTCGCTGTCTCATATCGAGTCCAGAGAGGCCGGCTGATATCACAAAAGCACTATCATGGCGCGCCTAATCAGCGGCGAAGTCAAGCCCCTCCAGGACAAGAGCCGGCTTTCGTCGTCGCACGATCAGGTTGACGAGAGAACACGCCATTTGATGACTCCGTAACGATCAAATCAAGGCAAGTATAGCACAAGAGCAGGATGATGTCAAATCCGATCGTCGCGGGCAGACCCGCGCGACGCACCCTCAGGCGCGCTGAAAAGGTGGCCAAGCGATCGGCAGCACCATCACCACCACGCCAATGATCAGCACCGTCAGGCCGATGCGATACTCCTGCGCCACGCTTCCCATGATCTGTCCCCACAAATCGGCCAGCGCCTCAAAGAGCACGGCCCAGCCTGCTGGGCCGATCGGCTCGCCCTTGTCGCGCATTTCTTCGATCCGTGCCGACACCAACAGCGACAGCCCCACCAGCACGATCAGCACTCCGATAAAGAACACTGTGAGTTTCATCTTGCTCCTTTGCGCTTGCTCTGATCTCTGCCCCCTCCAGCCGTTACCAGCCACTCTACTGCAGCGTGATCAAGCTGCGAAGCCGCTCCACCGTGGCGGCGCCGATCCCCTCCACATTTTGCAGGTCCTCTACGCGAGCAAAAGGGCCATTCTTCTTGCGATACTCGATGATGCGCCGCGCGTACGTCTCCCCAATTCCTGGCAGCGTCAGCAGTTCTTCGTAACTCGCCTTGTTGATATTGATCTTGCTGCCAGCGGCCCGCGTTGGCGACGCAACTGATGCGCCGGCCGTCTCATCTCCCGCTGCCGGCACGTAGATCTGGTCGCCATCCTGCACCGGCAGCGCCAGATTGATGCGCGTCAGGTCTGCCGCTGCAGTGGTCCCCCCCGCGGCGAGCAGCGCGTCCTTCACGATGGCATCACGCGGCACGGAATAGACATCGGGCCGGGCAACCGCGCCGCACACATAGACGCGCACCATAGCCGGAGTGGGCGTCATCGGCGTGGGCACAGGCGTCTGCACCATCATCACCACAGGCGCCGGGCGGCGCAAGCAAAACCACAGCACACCGACCAGGGCGACGTTTACGATCTGTAGCAAGATGTAGCCGCGATAGCGTTCCAGCCACTCGGACATGCCGTGCCTCCTGCGCCGCTCTTGCCCCAATTATACACACCCCTGACGAGAAAGACAACCGAAAACGCAAATGCGGCCTTGACTTCTGGCGATTGCTGCGTAGAATGCCTGCAACGGAAACGGATATGCATCACGCGTGAGGCAAGGTTAATCCTTGCCGGTTACCGGCGTAACGATTCCCCCGATTGTTGCGCTCGTTGTACTCACCCACGTCCCGTCTGGCATTTGACACCTGATCTCCCTTATCCTATGATGGGAAGAAGAGAAAGATCGTGCTTTCATGACGTCCGCCAGACCGTTACATTACGTCAAGTGCCGCGAGGATCGCCCGGGAAAGCGTATCTTTCCCAAGCCTTTCCCGTCATCTAGAACAAGAAAGAGGCGCTTGCTTGCTTTCTAATGACGACTGGGCATTGCTGGAACGAGCGCGCAAGTACGATGCCCATGCTCTGGGGAACATCTACGACCGCTATTCCACGCGTATCTATAACTACATATACCGCAGGGTCGGCGATGCCCATCTGGCCGAGGATCTGACGGCGTCCGTTTTTACCAAGATGCTGGAGGCGATCCGGTCGGACAAACTCTGGCGCACCTCTTTCTCGGGCTGGCTCTATCGCATCGCCCACAATGTCGTGGTTGACCATTACCGTAGCTGGCGGCGGGACAGCGAGTTTCCGCTGGACGAGCGCTTGGTGACCACTGGTGGCGATCCGGTTAAATCGCTGGATGTCGTCTTGACCCAAGCCCAGTTGCGCCGGGCCGTCTCGCAGCTCACCCCAGAGCAGGGACAGGTGGTCCTGCTCAAGTTTGTTGAGGGGATGAGCAACATGGAGATCGCGGATATTATGGGCAAGACCGAGGGGGCGATCAAATCGCTGCAACACCGCGCGCTGGATGCGCTGCGGCGTGTTCTGACGGAGCAAGGAGCTATATAGGTGAGCCGAGACTTGGCGTCCTTACTGGACGAGTGTCTTGCACAGATAAAAGAAGAGAAAGACATCGAAAGGTGTCTCTCCGAACACCCTGAGGCAGCGGCGGAGCTGAGGCCGGCGCTGCAATTGGCGTGGCAACTACGTGCATTGCGGCCGGTGCCACCGCGCAGCGCCCAGGCGATAGCCGCTGGCCGCGAGCGCTTCTTGGCGCAGGCTGCTGCCATGCAGCAAGCCCAGATGGAGAAGCGCACGCCATCTGCTACCCCGGTGCCCTGGCAAGAAGGCCTTCTGCGGGCATTTGGCCTCCTGAAGCGTGGCCTCGCCACAGCAGCGGTCACGATTGCCCTCGTAGTCGTCTTCTTGGGCGGCGGCGCGTGGGTGGCCTCTGCGCGCAGCGTGCCCGGCGACCCGCTCTATTCGGTCAAGCTGGTGCGCGAGCGCGTCATCCTCTGGCTAACATTTGATCAGGAGAGCAAGCTGGAGCTGCAACAAGAGCTGGAGGCGCGCCGCATCGAGGAGACCAAGATACTGCTGCGCGAAGGACGTTCCGCGCAGGTCGAGTTCAAAGGCACTATCGAGCGCATCTCCGAGGGCACATGGCTCATCAACGGAGTAACGGTAACCGTGCCCAGCAACATCGGGCAGGATGAGAGCTTTGCCGATGGTGTCAAGGTCGAGATCGTGGGCAAGACGCTGCCAGACGGCACGGTCCTCGTTGACAAGGTGGAGGTCCAGCCAACGCCGACGGTCAGCATCACGCTGCCAACGCCCACCTCGATTCCTGCCACTGCCACGGCGCTGCCGGTGGCCACCGCCACCCTGCCACCTACCATGACCCCGCTGCCCACGGCGACGGACACGCTCTGGCCAACCAAGCCACCAGAACCAACGGCCACGCTCACGCCGACGGCGTCGCGCACCAGAACCGCTACGCCAGAGCCTACATCCACACGCACGCGGACGCAGACGCCTAGCCCGACGCTCAAGCCGACCCATACATCCACACCAGTGCGCATCATCAAGCTGCAGGTGGAAGGCTCCATCAGCCGCATTGAGCCCAATTCGTGGGAGGTCGGCGGTCAGCTCATCTGGATAGATGGGAATACGGTGATTGACAAGCGCGGCGGAGCAGCCGAAGTGGGTGCCTGGGCCCGCGTGATCGCCGTGCGGCGGGATGACGGCTCGCTGCTGGCGCTGGAGATCATCATCGAGCGCCCGGCGGAACGCCCGCCAGAAGGATACGAGTTCCAGGGCATCATCGAATTATTTAGCGAGGCCGAGTGGATCATCGGCGGCAATACGGTGCGCATCGTCAACACCACAGTCATCGAAGGCGCGCCGGTCATCGGCTGGGTCGCTCAGGTGCGTGCGCTCAAGTACCCGTCCGGGGCGCTCGTCGCCACCTTTATCAGGGTGATCGAACCGATCATCGTCGTGCAATTCGAGGGGACCATCGAAAGCGTCGCCGCCGATCAGTGGATCGTGGATGGCCGCACGCTGCTGATCACGCCGGAGACGCGGATCGAAGGGACACCGGTTGTCGGTGGGATTGCCGAGATCGAAGCGGTGCTCAAGCCGGACGGCACGCTGATCGCGCGCTGGATTCGCGTATATCAGCCGCCCACCCCCTCGCCGACCGACACGCCGCTACCGACCCCTACGCCGTGGCCGACTGCCATACAGCCGCCAACCGCGACGCCGCCAGCCACGGCTACCGTCAGCTCCGCGAACCCAGGGACGACTCAGATGCCCCCGGCGCAACCATCCCTGCCGGTACAGACCAAGACCGCCTTGCCGCGAGGCACGCCACCTAGCCTGTTCACTGGAGACTCTTGGGGGAAATAGAGCAGTGCTCTGTCAACACGCGCCGGTTGGCCGGCGGCGCTTGAGGAGGAACTCTATGAAGCTGTGCAAGTCGCTGATCTCGCTCCTCTTGATCTGTCTATTCCTCTTGCCAGGATCAACAGGCGAGGCAGCGGGAGGGGAGCGGATGAACATCCATCCCGTAGCACAGTCCGAAGCGCCCACTCCGCCACACACCCAACGCCTGCTGGAGGTACGTCCCGTCAAGGTGCGGTTCGAAGGGTACATCACGCGGATCACACCCCAGAAAGAGGGCACGATGTGGGAGGTGGCCGGCGTCCAGGTGATGGTAAACGACGCCACGGTCATCACGCCGGAGGGTTACGTGCCGGTCGTAGGAGACTGGGGACGCATCACCGCCCTGCACCGCGAGAACCTGCCCCTGCTGGCCGAGTCAGTGGCCGTCCGCTTGGCGCCCATTGGCGCCACCGCCGTCGAGTTCCGCGGCGTGATCGAAAGCGTGCAGGCACAAGCCGATGACATCATTCAACTGGTAGTCAGCGGCACGACAGTCCTCAAGACGAAAAACACGTCAGTGGAAGGAGAACTGCGCGTGGGCCACGTCGCCCAGGTGATCGGCGAACTGCAAGCCAACGGGGTGGTGATTGCCAGTCGGATCGCCGCGCTGGCGCCGGATACGGCAGCGCAATTGGTCGAGTTCGAGGGGATTATCGAGGAGATCCATGAGACGTGGTGGCTGGTGGCAGGGGTCAAGGTCTGGATCGCCGGCGCCCAGATCCCACGCCAGGGACATGTAGGGCTGACGGCCGAGGTTAGCGGTGTCTATCGGAACGATGGGTCCGTGGATGCTTCCTTCATCTTGGTAGAGGATGTCAACCCCGCACAAGAGGTGCGTCTCAGCGGCCAGGTCATCGCCATCACGTCGGCAACATGGCAGATCCAGACGCCAGCCGGCGTTCAGACGATCTGCGTGGATGCCAACACCTTTGTGGACGAGAGCCGCGCTCCGGCCATCGTCGGCGCGTATGCGGATATCCTTGCCATCCAACGGGCAGATCAGTCGCTGCTAGCACTGCGGATCCGCCTGTCGCGCGCCGGTTAGCGCGCCGTGTCGCTCGCCATGTGCCGCCGGCTCTTTTCTCAACCCTGCTGACCCAGAGAGGAGAAGAGTGAGTGTAAGGGTCCTCTTTGGCTTGAAACTCATCCTGTGGCTCGCGATCCTTGTCCTTGCTGTCCTGAGTGGCGGGATGTTTTCGTCTTTAGCCCTCGCTCAATTGCGGCATGCCTCGGTGCGAGCCGTCGCCGGGTGGCCGCCCTTGTCGCCACTCCAGGCTCTGTTTGCCTGGGACTCGCCAGCCTCTCCTACCCTGAAGCAGACACCAGACTCCGCAAACCCTCAAGCCCCTCTTTCCTGGAGCGAGCCGATCAACATCTCGGGCACAGCAAGCGATTCCCGACTCCCGGCGCTGGCAGTGGATCAGCAAGGGACAGTCCACATTGTCTGGGAGGACGGGCGCTACATCTTTCACAGCTATCGCCGCGGCGAGTCGTGGTCCACACCATTGCGCATCGCCACAGGCGAACAGCCCGCCATCGCTATTGACCACAACGGTATCGTGCACGTCGTCTTGGTGAACGAGTTTCGCGGCAACTATGACATCTACTATTGCCGGTGGAATGGTGCCTTTTGGACTTTGCCGGTGAATGTCTCCAACACCAGCGGCGTCTCCGCTATCCCGGATATCGCCGTGGATTCGTACAACACGCTGTATGTAACCTGGACCGACAACTCGCTCGGCTATAATGTCATCTACTATGGCGTCTGGACTGGCACTTTCTGGATCAACCAGCCGGTGCCGCAGGGGCGGGGCACCGTCTCCACCATCGCCATCGGCGGAGATGACATCATCCACATCGCGTGGCAGGATCGCGACGATCTGGAGACTCCTTACGAGATCTACCATACACAGTGGAA
The DNA here is from genome assembly GCA_019873665.1 of Chloroflexota bacterium. Classification (GTDB taxonomy): domain Bacteria; phylum Chloroflexota; class Anaerolineae; order JAAYEA01; family JAAYEA01; genus JAIOAV01. Next base: position 52,784 of record JAIOAV010000001.1, on the reverse strand, counting down.
CCGTGTTACCTGGACGTTGCCAGAGAATGTCTCCGATAGCGCCAACCACTCGACGATCGCGGCAATGGCGGTTGATGATCACGGCGTAGCGCATCTGGTGTGGGAGGAGCTTGTCGGCGAAGAGGATGAGATCTACTATTCAATGGGGACGAGCCTACGCTGGTCAAAGCAGCAGGCACTCTCCTCGGGCGAGTCGAGCAGCTATCTGCCCACGATCATCGTGGATGCCGAGGGCACGCCACATGTCGCCTGGGACGAGCTGCGTCGCCTGCCCTACATGTGGCGGCTGGCGCTATTCGACTGGCAAGCCGGCCCAGATGTTGCCCGTGACGCCGCGGGCGTAGCGGATGTAACGCTGGGTGCCGACGCGGAAAGCCAGGTGCACGCGGCCTGGTCCCAGCGCGTGGATGGCGGCAACTGGGAGATCTATTATAGCAGCCACGCGCCACTCATGTCATATCGTATGCGGCTGCCCCTTCTCTTCCGTCACGGACAGCATTGATCAGCACCGCTCAATGGCGCAACAACAGGCGCGCCTCCAGCAAGATCACCACTCCGAGCATGATCAGCATCGCGATCCAGTTGAGCGCGCCGATCAGGCTCAAGACACCCCAGATCACCAGCAGCGACGCTAGCAGCCCTCCCTCACGCAGTGCCGCGCCGAAATGGGCGCGCGCGTCTCCCCGAAAGAAACGCCGCCTAACCACATAAAGCGGTGGCGTCAGCGTGGCTGTGGCAGTAGGCCAAAGCAGGGCGAGAAACCCGATAGCAGTGAGCGTTGTAGGGGCGTACTCGTGCGTGAAATACGCCAACACCACCCAGCCAACCGCCGCTAAAAGGATGGACAGAAACAGGTTTCGCTGCATGTGCTGCCCCCTGTCGCCACGATGCTGAGCCCATTATAGTGCGGAACTGGCGTTCCCCCAAGTTGTGGCATATGGCGGGATATGGTATAATGCGGGTTGGCGATGCACACGTTTAGCGAGTGTTCCTGATATGGCCATACTGGTAGCGGAATCCCTAAGCAAATACTTTGCCGCGCAAGACCTCTTCTCGGATCTCTCCTTCGAGGTGAACCACGGCGACAAGATCGCGTTGATTGGGCCAAATGGCGTCGGCAAGACGACGCTCTTGCGCATCCTCTGCGGCCTTGAGGCGCCGGATAGCGGCAGTGTCACCCGAGCGAAGAACCTGCGCATCGGCTATCTGCCGCAGCAGGCGACCTTTGCCTCCGAACAGAAGTTGTATCAGGAGCTGCTGGAGATCTTTCAGCCGCTGCAGGCGCAACGGGCCGAACTCCGCCACATGGAAGAGAAGATGAGCCGAGAGGCCACGCCAGAGCTGCTGGAGCGATATGGCAAAGCGCTGGAGCGCTTTGAGCTGGAAGGCGGCTACGAGTACGAGCTGCGCATCCAGCGGGTGTTGAACGGCCTCGGTTTCGCTCCAGAGGATTTCGACAAGCCCATCGCCATCCTGAGCGGCGGGCAAAAGACGCGCGCCCTGCTGGCCAAGCTCTTGTTGCAGGACCCGCAATTCTTGCTCCTCGACGAGCCGACGAATCACCTAGACCTGTCAGCCATCGAGTGGCTAGAGAAATACCTGCAAGAGTGGCCACAGAGCCTGATCGTTGTCTCACACGATCGCTACTTTTTGGACACCGTCGCCAACCGCGTGTGGGAGCTGTCCTTCGGCCGGCTTGACCAATACAACGGCAACTATAGCCACTATCTGGAACAGCGCGCCGATCGCGTCGCTCGCCGCTGGACCGAGTATGAGCGTCAGCAGGAGATGATCGCCAAGACAGAGGATTTCATCCGCCGCTACAAGGCGGGACAGCGCTCGAAGGAGGCGCGCGGTCGGCTGCGGCGTCTGGAGCGGATGGAGCGGGTGGAGCGGCCGCAGGAGGAGCGCAAGCTGCATCTCGCCCTAAAGGCTGCCTTTCGATCCGGCAACGACGTGCTCATGACCGACGATCTTGTGGTCGGCTTCCCGGCGGATGCTACATCGGGCGCGCATGTCCTCTTTACGGCAGGCGATCTCTTGCTGCGACGGCAACAACGCGTGGCGCTGTTAGGCCCTAACGGATCGGGGAAGACCACCTTCCTCAAGACGATCCTCGGCCAGATCGCGCCGCTGGCGGGAACGATCCGGCTGGGCGGCAGCGTCAAGGTCGGGTATTTTGCCCAGGGGCATGAGGACTTGAACCTCGAGAACACGGTCCTGGAAGAGATCCTGTCGGTCAAGAACCTGCCGCTCGCCGAGGCGCGGAACTTCTTGGCGCGCTTTCTCTTTACTGGCGACGACGTCTTCAAGCCGCTGAGCGCGCTGAGCGGCGGCGAACGCGGGCGGATCGCGCTGGCCAAGCTGACATTGCGCGGCGCGAATCTGCTGTTGCTGGATGAGCCGACGAACTATCTGGATATCGCCTCACAAGAGATCTTGGAGCAAGTTCTGCTCGACTTTAATGGTACCATCCTATTCGTCTCGCACGATCGTTACTTCATAGACGCCATTGCCACCCATATGTGGGTGATCGCCGATGGCAAGTTGCGCTCGTATAAGGGGAACTATTCCGATTATGTGGAGCAGCGAGCGCAGGAAGAGGCGGAAGCGCTGGCCGCTGCCGTGTGCGCCCCAGAGGCCAAGCGAGAGCCGCAGCGAGATGCCGTCGCGCGGCCCAACCGATACGAGGAGCGCAAACGAGCACGGCAGGCGCTAGAGCTGGAGGAGGCGATCTCCCGGTTGGAGCACCGTCTGAGCGAGCTGGAGGCCGCGCTGACCGACGCCAGCGCGGCGCAGGAGATGGAGCGCGTGCGCGAATTGGGTCTGGCATACGCTGCCGCCGAAGAGGAGCTATATGAAAAACTCGCCATCTGGGCCGAGATCGGCCAGGCGCAGAGCTAGACTCTATGTGATCGGATTGACGGGCAACATTGCCACCGGCAAGAGCAGCGTCGCGCGGATGCTGGGATGCCTCGGCGCGCACGTCATAGACGCTGACCAAGTCGCGCATCAAGCGATGTGCGCCGGCACATCGGTACATGCGGCCATCGTCGCCGAATTTGGGCGGGATATCTTGCGAGCCGACGGCGAAATTGACCGCGCCAAGCTGGGCACGATCGTTTTCGCGGACCCACGGGCGCTCTCCAGGCTGGAAGCGTTAGTGCATCCCGCGGTGGTCGTCGCAGTGGAACAGACGCTAGATGAGATCGCAGCCTCTGCCGGCTGCGCCGGTACGGTCGCCGTGGTAGAGGCGATCAAGCTCATCGAGTCCGGCATGGCCGAGAAGTACGATGCGTTATGGGTGGTTACCGCGCCAGAAGCCGTGCAGAAAGCGCGACTGGTGCAGCAGCGCGGCTTGAGCGCAGCCGAGGCCGAGCGACGCATTCACGCGCAGCCGCCCGCCAGCGCCAAAGTCGCCCTGGCAGATGTGGTGATAGACAACGGCGGCACGCTCCAGGAGACGTGGCAGCAGGTGGAGAAGGCGTGGCAGAGCCTTGTCCACTCTCTGGACAAAAAGGGCTGATTCTGGTAAACTATGAGGCGTTCCACGCGCCACCGCCGGGGGAACGGAGGCAGCCTGCGCGTCTGAGATGATTCCCCGCATGCATTATGCCGCCCCGTCGCCGCTGATTGCGTTATCACAAGGTGCTACGCCGTGAGCGTCGTGGGAACGGATAGTCTCGGCGCAGCGTCTGCAAATCAGGGCGTTGTCGCGGATACCTCTCCGGTTGGCGGCGTGAAACACGGGAGGAGGACGCATGGCCTTTCTCAAACGTTTGCTGGAAGCGCATCCGTTGCTGAGCGCTTGGCTCGCACTCTCCATTGGCATGGTGGCCATCTTTTTGTGGGCATCGCGGGACGCCGCGCTGCTGCCCATGCAACGCCTGGCACTGACAGTGATCAGCGTGATCGTTGCCGGGCTGTGTGTCTGGATCATCAGTTGGGAGTAAACCTTTCTCGATCGGGAACCGATCGCGTGTCGCTGCACGGCGCCACGCTCATCAGGAGAGCGATATATGCAAGGTGACCGACCCCTCAAGATTCTGCTACTCGCTGCAGAATGTGTGCCTTTTGCCAAAACCGGCGGATTGGCTGATGTGGCAGGGGCGCTGCCGAAGGCGCTCAAAGCGCTGGGACATGATGTGCGTGTGGCCATGCCTCGCTATGGTCGGATCGATCCCACCCAGTTTGGCCTCCAGGAGGTGCTACCACCCTTCCCGGTGCCGATGGATAGCCGCACCGAGAATGCCAGCATTTCTCGGGCTACTATCGGCGACGATATCCCGGTCTATATGGTAGAGAACGCCAAGTACTATGACCGCGATGGCATTTATATGTATCCCGACGATGCCGAGCGGTTCATCTTTTTCTGTCGCGCCGCCCTCGAGATGCTGCCGCAGCTCGGCTGGCAGCCGGATATCGTCCACTGCCACGACTGGCAGACCGCCATCATCCCCAACTGGCTGGAGACAGTCTACCGCGACCATCCCTTCTTTGCGCGTATCGCCTCGGTCTATACGATCCATAACCTAGCGTACCAGGGCATCTTTGGTTATCGCGTCTTGGAGATTGCCGGTATTGACGAATATGGCTTTATGTACCACCCGGAAATGGCCGACTTGGCCGAGGTAGTGGACCTGATGGCGCGCGGCATCTACTTTGCCGACGCCATCACGACCGTCAGCGAGACATATGCCAAAGAGATCCTCACGCCCGAGTATGGCGAGCGTCTGGATCCCATCCTGCGCGAGCGGCGGGATCGCCTCTTTGGCATTCTGAACGGCATTGACTACGACTTGTTAGATCCCGCTACCGACAAGTACTTGGCCGTCAACTACGACCTGGAGCGTCTGGACCAACGGGTGAAAAACAAGCTGGCGTTGCAGGGAGAGGCCAATCTGCCCCAGGATCCGGACATTCCACTGATCGGCATGGTATCGCGCCTCAACGACCAGAAAGGGTTTGATATCCTGGGCGAGGTCGTGGATCATATACTCGATCTGGACGTGCAATTCGTGCTTCTCGGCACGGGCGACCAGCACTACCACGAGATGTTTCTGAAGATCACACAGGCATTCCCTCGCAAAGCAGCGGTCTTTCTGACGTTCAACGCGGGGCTGAGTCATAAGATCTACGGCGGAGTGGACGTCTATCTGATGCCCTCCCGCGTGGAGCCGTGTGGCACCAGCCAACTTATCGCCATGCGCTATGGCGCCATCCCGCTCGTGCGGGCCACTGGCGGCCTAGCGGATACCGTCACGGATTACGATCCGCGCACCGGCGAGGGAAACGGGTTCACGTTCCACAATTACGATCGCTGGGCGCTCTTTGCCACGGTCGTCCGTGCGCTGGAGACGTTCAAGTACAAGGACATCTGGCGCAAGCTGCAGCTCAGGAACATGCAAGCCGATTTCTCGTGGGATGCATCGGCGCGAAAATACGCATTGGTCTACCAACGTGCGCTGGAACTGGCACAGAGGCCAGCAGGTGCGAACTAGGGCGCTAGGCGAGCAAAGCAGACGGTGTGAAGGAATATGGACAGACTGATCATCGAAGGGGGTCGGCGACTCGAAGGGGAGATCCGCGTCAAAGGAGCCAAGAACGCCGCCTTGCCGATCATCGCTGCTGCACTCCTGACGTCAGAGGAGTGCTTTCTGGAGAATGTCCCTCGCATAGAGGACGTGAAGCTCATGACCGAGGTGCTGCGCAGGCTGGGTGTCTCAGTAACTTGGGAAGGAGACCACAGCCTGCTGATTCGTGCCGACGCCGTCCGATCGTTCCATGTGGATGATGAGCTCGCCACCCGCTTTCGCGCTAGCTTTCTGGTGGTTGGGCCACTCTTGGCGCGCTTTGGGGAGGCGCGCGCGCCACACCCGGGCGGCTGCGCCATCGGCACCCGCCCGGTGAGCGTGGACCTGAAGGGCTTTCAGATGATGGATGCCTCCCTCCAGCAGCTCAACGGGGATTATGTCATCCAGTCCGGCCGTCTTAGCGGCCACCGGATGACGCTGGATTATCCCAGCCACACCGGCACTGAAAACCTGATGATGGCGGCATGCCTGGCGTCCGGCACGACGATCATTGAGAACGCCTCGGTTGAGCCAGAGGTAGTTGATCTGGCAAATATGCTCAACGCCATGGGCGCACGCATTTCGGGAGCGGGCACCGGCATCATCCAGATTGAGGGAGTGAAGCGACTGCACGGCGTGGCGTACCACATCATGCCAGACCGGCTGGAGGGGGGCACGTTCGCCCTGGCGGCACTGATCACCGGCGGCAAGATCGTTCTGCGCAGCCGGCTGGCGCAGTATCTGGGTGCGCTGACGAGCAAGCTCCTGGAGCTGGGCGCCGTCGTCAACGCGGACAAGGACAGCTACGCGGTTGCCGCTGGCTCTGGTTTTTCGGCAGTAGATATCCGCACTTTTCCCTATCCAGGCTTTCCCACCGACCTGCAAGCTCCCATCGGCTCGCTGCTGACACAAGCCAACGGCGAAAGTCTCATTCACGAGACGATGTATGATGACCGTTTGGCATATGCGCAGGAATTGCGTAAAATGGGAGCTCACATCAGAGTCAAGGGACAAACCGCCGTGATTCAGGGGCCCACGCCGCTGAAGGGCGCGCCGGTGCAAGCACTGGATATCCGCTCTGGCGCGGCAGTGGTGCTGGCCGGGCTGGCTGCCGAGGGTACCACCGAGATCGAAAACGTGCGCTATATAGACCGGGGGTATGAGAGGCTGGATAGCAAGTTGCAGAGTCTGGGAGCGGCCATCCGACGAGTTTCCGCCGAGGACTAGTTGCGTATTCGCGCCTGATCCCTGTAGGATGAGGCTTGGGAGGATCAATGTTTGAAAGGCAGATCGGCATCGATCTAGGGACTGTCAGTGTGCTGGTATACGTGCGAGGGAAAGGGATCGTCCTGCAAGAGCCCTCGGTAGTTGCTATCTCCGTCAAGGACAATCGCATCGTCGCAGTTGGCGAAGAGGCGCGACAGATGTTGGGCCGCACACCCGACACCATCGAGGTAACACGCCCCATGCGGGATGGTGTGATCGCGGATTACGTGGTTACTGAGGCGATGCTCCGCTACTTTATCCAAAAAGTATGCGGGCGATTCCGTCTGTTCAAGCCAGAGATCATGATCAGCGTGCCGGTGGGGGTAACCAGCGTGGAAAGCCGCGCTGTGCATGATGCCGCGGTGCAAGCGGGCGGCAAAGCCGCCTATCTCATCCCGGAGCCGCTGGCCGCGGCGTTGGGTGCCGGCATGCCAATAGACACACCTACCGGGAATATGATCGTGGACGTGGGCGGCGGCACCAGCGAGGCCGCAGTGATCTCGGTGAATGGCGTCGTGGTGGCCAACTCGGTGCGCATCGGCGGCAACAAGATGGATGAGGCGATTGCCGCGTATATCCGCCGCAAGTACAACCTGCTGATCGGCGACCAGACTGCGGAGACGATCAAGATCGAGATCGGCAGCGCGCTGCCCTTGGAAGAGGAGCTGCGCATGGAAGTGCGGGGGCGCGATCAGGTGGCTGGTCTGCCGCGCACCATCGAGATCACCTCGCAAGAGGTCACCGAAGCGCTGGCCGAACCACTTGCCAACATCGCCCTGACGGTGCGCTCCGTGCTGGAGCGGACGCCGCCTGAGCTGGCATCGGATATCATTGACTGTGGTATGGTGATGACGGGCGGCGGCGCGCTATTGCGAAATCTGGACCGCTTCCTGACAAAAGAGACCCGCGTGCCATGCCATGTGGCAGAGAACCCGATAGCCTGTGTGGCGCTAGGCGCGGGCAAGGCGCTGGAGAACTATGAGACGTTGCAGCGATTCCTCCCGTCGCTGTAAAGCGCCGGATAGGGGAAGCCGGGTGGAGAAGCCCGGCGCTCAGATAGAATGGGAGTTCCCGACCGCGTGTCGGGCAGAGCAAGTGAGAGTCAAGCCCCTTGGCGTGATCGAGGGGCTTTCATGTTGGACGGAGTGAACAGCGATGGAAGATAGCCTTGCGCTGATCGAGGCGCGCTACGAGCAACTGAACCTGCTGATGGCTGATCCGGCGGTGGCAACCGATCCGGACAAGCTACGGCAATATGCCCAGGAGCAGGCAGACATCAGCGAGATAGTGGACAAGTACCGCACGCTGAAGAAGGTGCGAGTTGAGCTGGAAGCCACCCGCGAGATGTTGCGCGAGAGCGAGGACGAGGAGCTCAGAGAGATGGCCGCGGAGGAGGCTGCCTCTCTGGAGCAGCGGCAGGCCGCGTTGGAAGACGAGCTGCGCCTCATGTTGGTCCCCAAGGACCCCAACGATAGCAAGAACGTCATCATCGAGATCCGCGCCGGCGCCGGCGGCGACGAGGCGGGCCTCTTTGCCGCTGACCTCTACCGCATGTATGCACGGTACGCTGAAAACCACGGCTGGAAGACCGAGGTGATCAGCACCAACGAGACCGGCGTGGGCGGCTTTAAGGAGATCATCTTTCAGATCAGTGGCCGTGGCGCTTACTCCCGTCTGAAATTCGAGAGTGGCGTGCACCGCGTGCAGCGCGTGCCGATCACCGAGTCAAGCGGCCGCATTCACACCTCGACGGCTACTGTCGCTGTCTTGCCCGAGGTAGACGAAGTCGAAGTGGACATCAACCCGGATGATCTGCGGGTGGATGTTTACCGCTCCTCTGGCCCGGGCGGTCAGCACATGCAGAAGAACTCGACCGCGATTCGCATCACGCACTTGCCAACCGGCATCGTCGTATCGTGCGAAAGCGAACGCTCGCAGCTACAGAACCGCATCCGGGCGATGGCCGTTCTGCGCGCCCGTCTGTATGCCATGGAGGAGGAAAAGCGCCAGGCCGATCTGGAAGAGGCACGGCGTTCTCAAGTGGGCACAGGCGAGCGCAGCGAGAAGATCCGCACCTATAACTTTCCACAGAGTCGGGTCACAGATCATCGCCTCAACATGTCCAGCTACCGCCTAGAACAGGTGTTGTTGGGCGATCTGGACGAGTTCATTGACGCGCTGATTGAAAGGGAGCAGGCCGAGCGACTGCAAGCCGCCGGCCTGGCGCAGACGGCGCGCTCCGCCGCCTGAACGAGCCGATGATACCACCGCGCAACGACGCGAGTGAGAGAACCACCGTCGTCGCGGCCCTGCGGCGCGCCACGCATGTACTGAGCGACAGCGGCTGTGCCGAGCCACGTCTGGACGCCGAGCTATTATTGGCGCATGCCCTGCAATGCGCCCGTCGCCACCTCTACGCACATGGCGACACGCGCCTGACGCCCGCGCAGCAAACCGCGTTCGATGTGCTGATGCAACGGCGCGCCGCCCGGGAGCCGTTGGCGTACATCACCGGCCACCGCGAGTTCTATGGACGCAACTACTATGTGGATCGCCGCGTATTGATCCCGCGTCCCGAGACCGAGCATTTGGTGGAGCTGGCGCTGGCATATCTGCGCTCCCTGCCCGCCGATCCATGCTACGTGGCCGATGTCGGCACCGGCAGCGGCATTATCGCCATCACCATCGCGCTGGAGTGGCCACAGGCGATCGTGTACGGGCTGGACCTGTCAACCGAGGCGCTAGCCGTCGCGGCGATCAACAGCACACGGCTGGGCGCAGAGGAGCGCGTGATATGGCGTGGCGGCGACCTGCTGGCGCCGCTGGAGCGGCGCGTGCACTGTATCGTCGCGAACCTGCCATATGTGGCGGCAGATGAATGGGATGAGCTGAGCCCGGAGATTCGGCACTATGAGCCAGCGATGGCGCTGGCCGGCGGGCCGGACGGGATGGACCTCATCCGACGGTTGCTATCGCAGGCGGGCGACTACTTGCTGCCGGGCGGCGCGATCCTGCTGGAGATCGGCGCGCGGCAAGGGCCGGCAGCGCGGAGACTGGCGGAGGATGCGTTCCCACGCGCCAACGTGCGACTGCACCCCGATTTCAGCGGCCTGGATCGCGTCTTGGCGGTGCATCTCGCACCCACACACGCTTGAAGGAGCGAAAGCGCATGGCACAGACGATCCGCGATTGGCAACAGACCGTAGACGAGTGGATACAGCAATTCGGCGGCGGCTACTGGCCGCCGCTGTCGAACCTGGCACGGGTCACAGAAGAGGTGGGCGAACTGGCGCGCCTCCTCAACCACCTCTATGGCGACAAGCCCAAGAAGGACACGGAAGCGCCGCAAGAGCTGGGAGTCGAGATCTGCGACATCATCTTTGCCCTGATCTGCATGGCGAATCGTGAAGGGATTGATCTGGAAAGCAGCTTTGCGCAGATGATGGAAAAGTATCGAACGCGCGACCACGACCGTTATCAGCGGCGCGCGCCAGAGGGAGAACAAGGAGGAGGGTAGTGCGTTGAAGAAGGTCCTGCTGGAGATGCCGATCCCCGAGGAGGGCGTCCGCCTTCTGCAACAGGAGGTGGAGGTCATCGGGCCGATCACCGATCACGCACGGGTGATCGAGATCATGCGCGATGGAGTGCACGGCCTCATCGTCTCTTCGTCCCTGCCCGTTACCGAGGCGCTGATGCGCAGCGCGCCGACGCTGGAGGCGGTGGGTCGCCCGGGCGTGGGAGTGGACAACATAGACCTGGCCGGCGCCACGGCGCAGGGCGTTATCGCCGTCTATACGCCGGACGCGCCCACCGAGTCCACCGCCGAACACGCCGTGGCCCTGATCATGGCGTTAGCCAAAGATGTGCGCAGCGGCGATGCCGCGATACGGCGCGCCGGATGGGCCGGGCGACGGGGGCTCGTCGGCGTCGAGCTGATGGGCAAGACGCTGGGCATTGTCGGCCTGGGACGCATCGGTGGTCGCGTGGCGGAAATCTGCGGGCGCGGGCTACACATGAAGGTGATCGCCTACGACCCATACATCTTGCCGGAGCGCGCGGCGGCGCTGGATGTGACGTTGCGCCCGACTCTGGAGAGCGTCCTGCGCGAGGCGGATGTCGTTACGCTGCATACGCCGCTGAACGACGAGACACGGGGCATGATCGGCGCGGCGCAACTGGCCATGATGCGGCCGAGCGCATTCCTGATCAACACCTCGCGGGGACCGGTCGTGGATGAAGAGGCGCTACTGGCGGCGCTGCGCGCCAGGCGCATTCGTGGCGCGGGGATTGACGTGTACGCGCAGGAGCCGATCCCCTTCCCACACCCGCTTCTGGAGCTGGATAATGTCGTCGTTACGCCACATATTGCCAGCGGCACTGCCGATGGCCTCCTCAAGATGGGCGTTACTGTAGCGGAAGAGATGCTGGCGGCGCTGCGCGGCGACAAGCCGCGTTTCATGGCCAACCCCGAGGTATGGGAGCGGCCAAGGCGCGTTGCGCGTCGGTGAGCCTGTTATCCGATCAATCGCGATCGCATCGCGATCATGACAGAGAGAGAGGAGAGACACGTGAGACCCAACAAGGTGAAGCGCGCCCTCAAGCGAGGGGAGACCGTCTTTGGCACGATGATTGCCGACTTTCGCATGCCCGCCATCGCCAATATCCTGGCGGAGGTGGGTTTTGACTTTATGTTCATTGACATGGAACATGGCCCTTACACCATTGAGCATGTGGATACTCTCTGCCGCGTGGCGCGGCTTGCCGGCATCACGCCGCTGGTGCGCGTGCCGGACGCGCAATATCACCTGATGTCGCGCCCGCTGGACGCCGGCGCGCAAGGCTTGATGATCCCGCGTATCAGGTCGCGGGAGCAGGTTGAGTTCATCGTGCAATCGGTCAAGTACCCGCCCTTTGGTCAGCGTGGGGCTTCCGTGCTCAAGGGGCATAGCGACTATCACGCCGAGCCAGTGGCCGATTTCGTACGGCAGGCCAATGAGGAAAACCTGACCATCTTGCAGATTGAGCTGAAAGAGGCGATTGATTGCATTGACGATCTACTGTCGGTGCCAGGCGTGGATGTGGCGCTGATCGGCCCGAATGATCTCTCCCTGTCACTCGGCATTCCAGACCAGATGACGCACCCGCTTCTGGTGGAAAGTGTGCAGAAGGTAGTAGATAGCTGCCAGCGACACGGCGTCGTGGCCGGAATGCATATCGGGAGCATTGAGATCCTGCAGTATTGGATGAAGCAGGGGATGCGCATGATCACCTGGAGCACGCCGCTGCATATGATGATGGGCGCCGCCAAGGCGGGCTTGCAGACTTTGCGCGAGAGCGTCCAGGTATAGCCGACAAGAGTTGCAGACAAAAAGAAGCCCCGATCCGCCATGGCGGATCGGGGCTTTGGCTGGCACCGAAGGCTACATCTCTTGCTCTTCTTCGAACTCTTCCTCGGGCTCTTCTTCCCTGGATAGCTGCCAGAGGTCTTCGGGATTCTGGATGTGATCTACATAGAGCACGCCATCCAGATGATCTAGCTCATGCTGGAAAGCCTGCGCCAGCAGGCCACTCCCCCGGTAGCGCACCTCGCGCCCCTGCGCGTTGCGCGCCTTGACCAGCACATCGGTAGCCCGCAGCACCCTTCCTGCATAGCCTGGGACAGAGAGACAACCCTCTTCCATTATCTCTTCGCCACTACGCTTGATGATCTCCGGGTTACAGAGGATATACGTCTTCTTGGGGCGAGTAATCGTGCCATTCTCGTCCCTTTCCTCCGGTGTCTCGATCACTGCCACACGGAGTGGCACGCCGACCTGCGTTGCCGCCAACCCAAGCCCGTTGGCCTCGTGCATCGTCTCCAGCATATCATCAATGAGGGTCTTCAGACTCTCATCAAAACGCGTGATTCTTTTCGCTTTCTGGCGCAGGCGTTCATCGCCAATCACCAGAATCTGCCGCACCGCCACTAACGCCCTCGCTTTCTATCCCCGGAAGCCCTGTTGCACGCAGAGTCTAGCGCAAAAGGGCAATTCTGTCAAGCCAGCGCGAGACTGACAGATGCACCATGGCGCGAGGTCTTGCGGGCCAGATAGCTCACTTGATGAGCTGGAGGCGACGCCCCACGCGCCGATCGTTGATCAGCGCGGCCCGCTCCTGCAGGCCACCCACCGGGCATACCCAGCCACACATAGCTGCCCCACGAAGAGCGCGCCCAGGAACATCAGCCCAAATACGAGAAAGCTGCCATTGCTCACACCCTCATATGCGCCGCCGAGGATGAGCACAGGCGAGAAATAGTAGAGCGTAACCGGCAAAAGCAGAAAAGACACGAGCAGCAGCGCTTTGCGGATGCGCTGACGAGCGGGCAATTGCCTGGCGATGGCCATGATCCCCTACCCTTCCCGGCAGATGTCCCCACTGTTCTCCCCCGGGCGAACCAGCGGCGAGTCTGCCCCATGCGACGTGAGTCAACCGCCAGTATAGCGCATTCGCCTCCGGCTGTCATCAGCGAAAAGGCGCGCTTAAATCAGCCTTTCCGTTGAGCCGGATGATGCGCCTGCGCGGACTTATCCGGCACGACGCGGCAGCGCGCCGTGCCGCCGCGCCAGCTCCGCCTCGATCTCGTCCCATGTGATCCCCTGCTGCACGAGAAGCACCACCGTGTGATAAATCAGGTCGGCCACCTCAGAGATGAGCCGCTCTCGCCCCTCGCCCAGCGTGGCGATCACCACCTCAGCGGCCTCCTCCGCCACCTTTTTCAGGATGCGGTTTTCGCCCGCCGCCAGGAGGGAGCAAGTATAGGACCCCTCCTGCGGGTGTATCTTGCGATCCTGGAGCAACGCCATCAGGTCAGCGAGTGTGAAGGTCGCCGACCCGCCCGCCGGTGTGGCCAGAGTGCGGTAGAAGCAGCTCCGCGCGCCGGTGTGGCAGGCGGGGCCTGCCGGTTCCACAAGGTATAGAAGCGCATCGCCATCGCAGTCGTAACGCACCTCCCGCACGCGCTGCGTGCTGCCAGAGGTCTCACCCTTGCGCCAGAGCGAGCCACGGCTCCGGCTCCAGAAGTGAGCATCGCCCGTCTCCAGCGTGCGCTGCAACGCGTCCGCATTGGCATACGCCACCATCAGCACCTCTTTTGTCTTGGCGTCCTGCACCACGACCGGTGCCAGCCCCTGCGCATCCCACCGCACAGGCATCATCTCGTCCATACGCCCCCTCTTCTCTATGACGCGAGCCGCACCGGGATGCCCCGCTGCGCCAGATAGCGCTTGACATCAGAGACCGTCAACTGGCGATAGTGAAACAGCGTCGCCACCAGCGCGGCGCTGGCTCCCGCATCCGTCAGCACCTCCGCAAAGTGCTCCAGCTTGCCCGCGCCGCCGGATGCGATCACCGGGATCGAAACCGCGTCCGCCACTGCCTTTGTCAGCGGCAGGTCATAGCCATCCTGCGTCCCGTCGCGATCCATGCTGGTCAGCAGGATCTCCCCACCGCCGCGCCGCTCCGCCTCCTGCGCCCAGGCGATCGCATCCAGTCCCGTCGCGATCCGCCCGCCGCTGATGTACACTTCCCAACCAGAGGGGATCCCCGGCCTGACGCCAACATGTTTGGCGTCTATGGCAACGACCACGCATTGCGTGCCGAACCGCTCCGCGCCCGCCGTGATCAGCCCCGGCGTCCTGACCGCCGCGCTATTGATGGAGATCTTGTCCGCCCCCGCCAGCAGGATGGCGCGCATGTCGTCCACAGTGCGGATGCCACCGCCGACCGTGAAGGGGATGAAAACCGATTCGGCCACGCGCCGCACCACATCAATGACGGTGTCGCGCTGCTCGTAGGTGGCGGTGATGTCGAGAAACACCAGCTCATCCGCCCCCTCACGGTCATAGATCATTCCCTGCTCGACGGGATCGCCCGCATCGCGCAGGTTGACGAAATTGACGCCCTTGACCACCCGGCCGTCTTTGATGTCCAGGCACGGGATGATGCGTTTTGCCAGCATGTTCAGGCCTCCTCTGCAACGCGCAGCGCGTCGGCTAATGCGATATCCCCGGTATAGAGCGCGCGACCCACGATGATGCCCTCGATCCCATCCGCCGCGTGCGCCTTCAGCTCCCGAATCTCGGCCAGCGTGGCGACGCCGCCGGAGGCAATGACGCGCAATCCCGTCGCTGCCGCCAGCGCCACCGTTGCCGCCACATTCACCCCACTCAACATGCCGTCGCGGGAGACATCAGTATATACCACGTGCTCCACGCCCAGCGCGTGCATCCGTCGCCCCACCACATCCGCCTGCAACGTGGATGTCGTTTCCCAGCCATGCGTCACCACCACCCCGTCGCGGGCATCGAGCGCGACGGCGACACGCCCCGGGCCATAGGCAGCCAATGCCTGGCTGAGCAGTGCCGGATTCTCCAACGCCGCCGTGCCCAGGATGATACGATGCGCCCCCAGCGCCATGGCGCGCACGATATCCTCCCAGCAACGCAGGCCGCCGCCAAACTGGATCGGCAGCGCCACTGCCACCGCGATCTCGCGCAGTGCCCGGAGGCTAGGCGGCAGCTCATCGCCCTCCGCGCCCGCCAGTTCGCCAAACGCGCCATCCAGGTTCACCACATGCAGCCACGTCGCGCCGGCTGCCGCCCAGCGGCGCGCCACCACTACCGGATCATCACCATAGACAGTCTCATCCTCCTTGCGCCCCTGCCGCAGCCGCACACAGCGCCCATGTCGCAGGTCTATCGCGGGATAGATGATCATGGCGCGCCTCGCTTCAGGCTCTGCACTACGTTCTGCAGGATGCGCAGGCCAACCGCCTGGCTCTTTTCCGGGTGGAATTGCAGGCCATAGATGCGGTCGCGGCCCACCACCGACGCGAAATCGAAGCCATAATCGGTCGTCGCCAGCACCAGCGACGTATCGGCGGGATCGGCATAGTAAGAATGCACGAAATACGCATAGCTGCCGTCGGCGATCCCTGCCAGCAGCGGCGAGGGACGCACGGGATGGATCTGATTCCAGCCGACATGCGGCACGCGCAGCGGCTTGGGCAGGCGACGCACGCGCCCCGGGAAAAGCCCCAAGCCACGGTGTGCTCCCATCTCCTCGCTTTCGGCAAAGAGAAGCTGGAGGCCGAGGCAGATGCCGATCAGGGGTATACCCGCCGCCACCGTCTCGTGGATCGCTGGGACAAAGCCGCGCGCTCGCAGATTCGCCATCCCCTGCCCAAAGGCCCCCACTCCCGGCAACACGATCGCCTCCGTCCCGCGCAACTCCTCCGCACGGGGTACGATGGCAGTCTCGGCCCCGGCTTTTTCGAATGCCTTGGCCACACTGTGCAGGTTTCCCATACCATAGTCAATGATAGCGATCACAGGACACCCTTCGTGGATGGGATATCAGGCCGACGCGGATCGGCGGCCACGGCCTGCCGCAACGCCCGTCCCAGCGCCTTGAAGACCGCCTCGGCGATGTGGTGGCTGTTCTTGCCGGACAAGAGCCGCACGTGCAGCGTCAGGCCGGCATTCATCGCCAGCGCGCGCAGGAACTCGGGCACCAGCTCGGTGTCAAAGTCGCCGATCTTGGCGGTGGGAAAGATGACATCGCACTGACAAAAGCCCCGCCCGGAAAGGTCCAGCGCCACTTCCACCAGCGCCTCGTCCATCGGCAGAAGCGCGCTGCCATAGCGCCAGATTCCCTTCTTATCGCCCACCGCCTCTCGGATGGCCTGCCCCAGCGTGATGCCGATGTCCTCCACTGTGTGGTGATCGTCCACGGCGATATCGCCGCTGGCGTGCACATCCAGGTCCAGCAGGCCGTGTGTGGCCAGGTGCGCCAGCATGTGATCGAGGAACGGCACACCGGTGGCGATATCATAAGCGCCGCTCCCATCCAGACCCAGGATCAGCTCGACCGTCGTCTCGCGCGTCGCGCGCCGCACACTCGCCTGTCGCCTGTCCATCACATCCCCTCCCCTTTGTCGCTATCCGACGCCATCGCTGCCACCGCGCGCCGTCGCGCCGCCGCCGCATGCGCCGTCAGTTCTTCCGCCTCTGCAATGCGCGCCGCCGCCGGCGCCAACCGGGAAGCCTGCTCCTCATTCAGGCCCACCACGCTCGTGATCTTGACAAAGTCAGCCACATTCTGCGGCGAGGCAAAGCGCGCCGTCCCCGCCGTCGGCATGATGTGGCTGGGGCCGGACACATAATCACCCAACACCTCGCAGGAGATACCCCCTAAGAAGACACCGCCGGCGTTGCGCACCTGATCCAGGTAGCGCCACGGGTCGCGCACGTCCAGGCAGAGATGCTCCGGCGCGTACTCGTTGGCCAGCCGCAGCGCCTCCGCCACATCGCGTACGACGATGATGCCGCTGCGCTCCGCCAGCGAGACGGACATGATCTCTTGCCGATCCAGGCGGGCGAACTGGGCCGCGACCGCCGCCTGCACACGCTCGGCCAGCGCGCGGGATGGGGTCAAAAGGATCGCCGACGCCATCACGTCATGCTCCGCCTGCGCCAGCAGATCGGCAGCCACGTTTTCCGCATCCGCTGCATCGTCGGCGATGATCAGCGTCTCGGTCGGGCCGGGGAGGCCATCTATGCCGACGAGGCCAAAGACCTGCCGTTTGGCGAGCGTTACGAAAAGGTTGCCAGGCCCGCAGATCTTGTCCACGCGCGGCACGGTCGCGGTGCCATATGCGAGCGCGCCGATCGCCTGCGCGCCGCCGATGGCGAAAACCCGATCCACGCCGGCGATAGCAGCGGCGGCGAGGATGACAGGCGAGATGTGCCCATCGGTCCGGCGGGGCGGCGTGGTTGCGACGATCTCCTCCACGCCCGCGACGCGCGCCGGGATGGCAGCCATGAGCAGTGACGAAGGGAGCGGCGCGGTGCCACCGGGGACATAGAGCCCCACACGTTGCAGCGGGCGCACCATCTGTCCCAACGTGCCGCCCATTCGCACATCAATCCAGGAAGAAATGGGCTGGCGGGCGTGAAAGGCGCGGATGCGTTCGGCAGCCAGTTCCAGCGCCGCCACCAGCTCCGGGGCGATCTGACGGCGCGCTGCCTCCCACTCGGCCCGAGCGACCTCGATCCCCAGGCCGCACGCGGCCAGATCCACACCATCAATGCGCGCCGTCCACTCGCACACTGCCGCGTCTCCCCGCTGCCGCACATCTGCCAGGATGCGCCGCACCACTTCGTCCGCCGATAATGCCTCGCCAAAGATGCGCCGGATACCATCCTGCACACGGGGCGGCACCGTGAACTCGTCGGGCGGGACGCGCCGCAGGATGGAGCGTTGGGCGACAGCCACGCTCTGCGGGCCGCTTTCGCCGGCATAGATGCGAATCAGGTCCATTCGTCTCTCCTCTCGCGCTACGAGCGCGCGACGGGCGTGGCCGCCGCGCACAGCTCTGCCAGCCCACTGATCAGCGCCTTGATGCGCTCGCTCCGCAGCACATAACTGGCGCGATTCACGATCAGATACGCCTCGGAGCGCATCAGCTCCTCGATCTCCACCAGGTCATTCTCTCGCAAGGTCGTGCCGGTATCCACGATATCCACCAGCAGGTCTGCAAGGCCCACGGCGGGGGCCAGCTCCACCGATCCGCTCAGGCCGATTACCTCCACCGAGATGCCACGCTCCAGGAAATAGGTGCGGGCGATACGCGGATATTTGGTGGCGATGCGCAGTCCCGTCTGCAAACGGAGGCTGTGGTGCTGCGACTGCTCGGCGCGCGCCTGCGGCGCGGCCAGCACGATGCGGCAGCGGCCAAACCCCAGCGGCAACGGCGCATACACATCGCACCCCGACTCGCGCAGGGCATCCAGACCCACGATCCCGGCGTCCGCCGCGCCATGCTCCACGTAGATCGGCACATCTCCCGCTTTAGCAAGGATGAACCGCCACTGGCCGGAGCGATCCTCATACACCAGCTTGCGCGAGTCGTCGTGCAGGTCGAGGTCAGGGCAAGCCAGAAGCCGCAACATCTCCCGCGCCCGGCCGAGCAACCGTCCCTTGGGCAATGCCACCGTCAAGCGCTCCAATGCGTCATCTCCTCCAGAAGATCATCCAGCGCATAGGCCTTTTCTGCGCCGCCCTGCCAGACGCGCCAGCATCCCTCGTCGGCTCTGGACAACACATAGCGCGCCTCCCTGGCCACCGCATAGCGGATCAGGTCTTCCCCGCTGCGGGCGGCCAGCTCCAGCTCGACGCGCAGCCCACGGCGGCGCGCATGGGCGGCGAGGCGTATGCTTTCGGCCCATGGTCGCCCCGCCACGATGACATGCGGCGCGATATCCACCGGCAGATTCACGCCCTGCGCCTCCAGCGCCAGCAGCAGCCGCTCCACGCCCATGGCAAAACCCACCGCAGGCAGATCGGCGCCAAAGTGTGCGATCAGGTTATCATATCTGCCACCGCTACAGACGGGAAAGCCAAGCCCCGGCACAAAAACCTGAAAGAGAATGCCAGTATAGTAATCCATGCCGCGCACCTGGGCCAGATCGAATCGCACGTGGCCGGCGACGCCCGCCGCGTCAAGCAGCTCGTACACGCGGCGCAGGTTTCGCACTGCAGCGCGCGCCGCTGGCTCCAGCGAGAGCCGGTCGGCGCGGTCCAGCACATCCGCGCCCCCCTGGAGCTGTGGCAGAGCTGCCAAGACTGCCGCCTTGCCTGCGGGCAGCTCCAGGCTTGCCACCAAGCGGCGCAACGTAACATCATCCTTCGCGTCAATCGCCTGCCACAAGAGCGCCATCGTCTCCGCAGAGATGGGCGACTCGCGCACCAGGGCCTTGAAGAAGGCCGCCTGGCCGAGACTGATGCGAAAATCGCGCAGGCTCAGCTTTTGCAGCGCCTCCACCAGCAAGACCATCACTTCAGCATCCGCCTGCTCCCCCGCGGCGCCGATCAACTCCACGCCCGCCTGCGTGAACTCATGGCGGCGGCCCGCCTGCGGCTCTTCATGGCGAAACACATTAGCGGCATAGTAGCAGAAGCGCAGCGGCAGCGGCTGGTCGTATAGCTTGGTGCCGACGATGCGCGCGATCGGGATCGTCATGTCGGCGCGCAAAGCCAGCGTGCGACCTTCCCGGCTGAAGAACCGGTACATCTCCTCCTGCAATTGCGCCCCCGCTTCTGTGGCCAGGCTCTCGTAATGCTCAAAGGTCGGCGGTATGATCTCAGTATAGCCGTAAGAGAAGAACACCTGACGCAACCGCTCCTCCGCAGCCCGTTTGCGGGCTGCTTCGGCATAGAAAAGATCGGCCACGCCGTCTGGCAATTGCTTGTCCCAGTGATATCGCCCGTTCACAAACCTCACTCCCAAGGTATCAAAAAACAAAAAAGACTAGTTCGTCACTAGTCTTTGTGGATGAACCGGAAATATCGCGGGCCGCTAGGCCCCGACCCGATTCATCCGACGCTTATGATGATGATATGCGAACAGCATCGTGGCAAGGGGACATACCGCATAGCAGCGCATCACATTCTGCCGCCCGATCCTGCGGTTGACATCCATTTGTTGCCCGACCCCCTTCGTTACTGGTAGCAGCTTATCGAGGCGCGGTCGTGGAGGACTGCGCCGCATTCACCTTTTTCATGAGGCGAGACTTGCGACGGGCGGCATTGTTGCTGTGGATAACGCCCTTGACCACCGCCGAATCCAGCGCGCTCGCGGCTTGCCGCGCCGCCATGGCTGCCTCTTCAACACGACCCGCAGCGAGCAGCCGGTTGACTTTTTTGACATACGTCTTGGCGCGAGAGCGGATAGCGCTATTGCGCAACGTGCGCTTGCGGTCCTGTCGGATTCTCTTCAGTGCGGACTTTAGGTTCGCCAAGCTGGGATCTCCTTTCTGAAACACCACGTACTCAACTCGTATATGATAGCTGAAACGACCGATTTGTCAAATTGCGCTGCGCCGTCGGGAGGGCGCAGCGCCAATCGCGCTCTTGGCGTTTTCGGACGTTTGTGCTATATTGACAGTAAAGGCGTGTTCTTGCGCAGGGCGAGAGGCAACTCGCCTGCTCCGTCAGACAGAGCCAGGGGGTCTCATGTGCCAGAGGTGATCCAGCAACGCCAGATCCAGACGACGCTAGAGCAGGTAGCTGACGCCTTTACCACCGCACGTGGCTGGCGCGAGTGGTTCTGCGATGACGCCTATAGCCGTCCCGTGCCCAATGGCCGCTACTGGCTACGCTGGAAAGATGGTTACCGCGTGGATGGCTCCTATCTGGAGATAACGCCAGTCCGTATCGCTCTTGTCTGGCGCGCCGCCGATGCCCCGGCAGAGAGCCGCGTGACGGTATCGCTGCAGGCAACCGCTGGAAATGTGCAGGTGCAGGTGCGCCACACCATGGAGGGCGCGACAGGCGAGGTCATGCGCTTTCTGCAGCGATGCGGCCGTCGCTGGGAACACGGCCTGACGAACCTCGAATCGGTGTTGGAGACGGGGATTGATTTGCGCCAGGCCCAACGCGCTTGCCTGGGCATCCGCTGGAGCCTGGCAGAAGGCGGCGGCATCCAGGTCTTAGAGATTCTCGAAGGCAGCGGCGGTGATATGCGCCAGGTGCAACGCGGCGACGTCATACTGGCGATTGATGACGAGTTCGTGGACGGCTACGCCTCGCTGGTGAAAGCGCTAGAGGCGTATTTGCCGGGTGATCAGGTAACGCTGATGATCTTGCGACAGGGCGTGCAAGAGTCGGTGGATGTGGTGCTCGGCGCGCTGCCGCGCTCGGAGCGGATGCGGGATGCACGCAGCCTGCTGGCGGGGATGCGAAACCGCCAGATTGAGATGCAGCGTATCTTGTCCGACACGCTGCGCGGCACCACCGAAGCGGAGGCAGGCCGCAGGCCCACACCGGACGAGTGGTCGGTCAAGGAAATCCTGGCGCATCTCTCGCTCTACGAGCGCCACTTGCACTATCGCCTGTACCAGATGATCATGCACGGCTGGGACAATTCGCCCAAGGGCAATCCGGCTATCTTGCCAGAGGCTTTGGCCGCTGCCATGTCTCGCACCGACACCCTGTCGCGCCTGCTGGATCGTTTCGCGCAGGATCAGGCTGAGACGTTAGCGCTCTTTGCCTCGTTGCGCCCATCTCTGGTGGCACACAAGGGGCTGTATCGCCGGCTTTTGGAAACACTGGATGTGTCGGAGCATACATCGGAGCACATCGCGCAGATCGCGGCAACGCTGCAACGGATCCGCGCTCAGCGCGACGGCGCGCCTTAACACCTTCCCCCACCAGACATCTTGATCTGAGCCATGACCTTGGCTCGCGCCACACAAGGAGGCATCTGCTGCAATGGAAGATGAGAACAGATTCCCCGATCGGTTCCATTATACGCCGCCGCGTCGCCGCGACCGCTTTGTCCTGCCTAGTTGGGCATGGGCAGCCATCGGCGTCGTATGTCTGCTGCTAGGGATGGTCATCGGCGCGTTGCTCTGGAAGCTGCTCAGCACGCCGGCGTCGCCGTCGCCCACTGTGACGGCGAGCGTCGCAACCGCCACAGCGCATGTTGTGGTGGTCACCGCAACCCCAGGAGCCACACCGACCCAGGCTTTGCAGACGCCTGTGCCGCCCACCACCACGCCCACGCCTGTGCCGACCGATACGCCTGCGCCAACCGCAACGCCCACCGCCATCGCCGAGATCCAGGTGGGCGGCAAAGTGAAGGTGACCGACACCGGTGGTGCAGACCTGCGATTGCGTGCCGGCCCGGGACTCGACTTTATCACCTTCAAGATGGTGGAAGAAGGCGCGATCCTAGAAGTGCTAGGCGGGCCAGAAAAGGGGGACAATTACATCTGGTGGCGACTGCGCGACGAGACGGGCGCCATCGGCTGGGCGGTGCAGGATTTTCTTACGCCGGTCCCATAGGGCGCGACAGGATACGAGGTCTGAACATGGCTGACCAAGATGTGGCAGAGCGCGTCCGCACGTTACGTGAGTTGATTCAGTATCACAACTACCACTACTATGTGCTGGACCAGCCGGAGATCAGCGACCGCGAATACGACGCGCTGATGCGCGAGCTGCGCGAGCTGGAGGAGGCGCACCCCGAGCTGGTAACACCTGATTCGCCAACGCAGCGCGTGGGCGCGGCACCGCAACCTGAATTCGGCAAGGTGGAACACGCGCGACCTATGACCAGCCTGATCGATGCCTTCAGCGTGGCCGAGGTGCGCGCCTGGCTGGGGCGTGTCCGCCGCCTGCTTCCCGACGAGGTGACGCTGGACTTTGTTGTGGAACCCAAGATTGACGGCCTCGCCGTGGCCCTGACCTACATAGATGGGGTCCTGGTGCGCGGCGCGACGCGCGGCGATGGCCGGGTCGGCGAGGACGTAACGCTGAACCTGCGCACGATTCCCACGATTCCACTGCGCATCCCTGCTGCCCGGCCTGATGCGACGGCTGCGCCGGATGCTCCGGCGCGCATCGAGGTGCGCGGCGAGGTGTATCTGCCTATCCCCGCCTTTGCCGCGCTCAACCGCGAGCAGGAGGAAAAAGGAGAGCGGACCTTTGCCAATCCCCGAAACGCGGCGGCAGGCTCGCTCCGCCAGCTCGACCCTCGCATCACGGCATCGCGGCCGCTGCGCTTTTTCGCCTATGCCATCGGCGACATACAGGGTCACACGGTTGCCACGCAGTGGGAGGCACTGCACTACCTGCAGGCCCTCGGCTTCCCGATCAACCCGGACATCGCGCACTTTTCCGACTTTGAACAGGTGATCGCCTTCTGCCAGGCGTGGATGCAGAAGCGTGACACCCTCAACTATGAGGTGGATGGCGTCGTCATCAAGATCAACGATTTCGCCACGCAAGAGCGGCTTGGCATTGTGGGGAACGCGCCGCGCTGGGCGGTGGCATTCAAGTTTCCAGCAAGAGAAGAGATCACCCTGCTGCGAGATGTGGGCGTCAACGTGGGGCGGACCGGCATGCTCACCCCGTATGCCATCCTAGAACCGGTGGATATCGGCGGCGTGACTGTCTCGCAGGCGAGCCTCCACAACTATGATGATGTCGCCCGCAAGGACATCCGTATCGGCGACTATGTGGTGGTCAAGCGCGCGGGCGATGTGATCCCGCAGGTAGTGCAGCCGATCGTGTCGCGGCGCACCGGCACAGAACGGGCTGTGCAGCCACCAACTCACTGCCCGGCGTGCGGCGAGCCGACCGTGCGCCCCGAGGGCGAGGTGGCCATCTATTGCGTCAACGCGTCATGCCCCGGTCGCCTCGTGCGCCAGATTGAGTATTTCGCCTCGCAAGGCGGGATGGACATCGAGGGTTTTGGCTCACGCCTGGCCGAAATCTTTGTGGGAAAGGGGCTGTTACGCAACGTAGCCGACTTTTACCGGCTGACATACGATGATCTGATACAGCTAGAAGGGTTCGATGAGACGCGCACGCGTAACCTATTGCAAGCCATCGCGGCGAGCAAGGAGCGCCCCCTCTGGCGGCTGATCGCCGCGCTGGGCATCCGCAATGTCGGCGGCACGGTGGCGCAGACGCTGGCGCAACACCTGCGTTCCCTTGACGCGCTGATGAACGCCAGCGCCGAGGAGCTGCAAGAGATCGAGGGAATCGGGCCGACGATCGCCGAGAGCATCGTCTCGTTCTTCCAACTGCCCCGCAACCGCGAAGTGATCGAGGCACTGCGGGCGGCGGGAGTGCGCCTGTCCGAAGAGCCCAAGCCGACGACGACAGCCGCGCCACTGGCAGACAAGACCTTCGTCATCACCGGCACGCTGCCCTCCATGAGCCGCGAGGCTGCCAAGGAGCTGATCGAAGCACATGGCGGCAGAGTCGTCGGCTCTGTCTCGGCCAAAACCGACTTTTTGCTGGTAGGCGATGACCCCGGCGGGACCAAGTACAACAAGGCGCGGACGTTGGGCGTGCCGATGATCGGCGAGGACGACTTGCGCCGCATGATCGCGCAGGGGCCAGCAGCCAATCCCGCCCCGACCGCCTCATGAGCCTGTCGTGCGCGCTGGACCGGATTCGCAATACCCCTGAGCTGGCCGAGTCAGTTACCGTCTGGCGGACGACGCCGCCTCGGCCAGCCCGCTACGCAGGCTTTCCCGAAGGTGTATCGCCGGACCTTTGCGAGGCGCTGGCCCGGCAGGGAATCACCTCGCTTTACACGCATCAGGCTGCTGCCATCCGCGAGATCCTGGCCGGACGCCATGTGATGATCGTTACCCCCACCGCATCCGGCAAGACGCTCTGCTACAACATCCCCGTGCTCAACACGCTGCTATCTGATCCGCAAGCGCGAGCCTTGTACCTCTTTCCCACCAAGGCGCTGGCGCAAGATCAGTGGCATGAGTTGACAGCGCTGGTGGATGCGCTGGGTGCGCCGATCCGGGTTCATACCTACGATGGCGACACCGCCACGGCGGCGCGCCAGACGGTGCGGCAAATTGCGCGTGTCGTCATCTCTAACCCGGATATGCTGCACACTGGCATCCTGCCGCATCACACGCGCTGGAGCAGCTTCTTCGGGTCGCTGCGCTACGTGGTGATTGACGAGGTGCACGCCTACCGCGGCGTCTTTGGCAGCCACCTCGCCAACGTGCTGCGCCGGCTGAAGCGAATCTGTCGCTTTTACGGGGCCGCGCCGCAGTTCATCTGCGCCTCCGCCACCATCGCCAACCCCGGCGAGCTAGGCGAGCGATTAGTGGAGGAGGAGATGGCGGTGATTCAAGAGAACGGCTCGCCGGCTGGCGCGAAACACATGATCTTTTATAACCCACCGCTGGTGAACCGCGAGCTGGGAATCCGCCGCAGCGCAGTGCTAGAGGCGCGAAAGTTGGCTGCCGAGTTCTTGCGGGAGGACGTGCAGACCATCGTCTTTGCCCGCTCGCGCCAGACGACCGAGATTCTGCTGCGGTATCTACGTGACGACGCGACGCGACTGCGGTTGCCCTCAGAGGCGGTGCGCGGCTACCGTGGCGGCTATCTGCCACAACACCGCCGCGAGATCGAGCGAGGACTACGATCGGGCGAGGTGCGCGGCGTGGTGGCGACGAACGCGCTGGAGCTGGGGATCGACATTGGCCATCTCGACGCT
This sequence comes from Chloroflexota bacterium, assembly GCA_019873665.1. GTDB lineage: Bacteria > Chloroflexota > Anaerolineae > JAAYEA01 > JAAYEA01 > JAIOAV01. The sequence goes on along the minus strand of JAIOAV010000001.1, from coordinate 26,864 downwards.
GCCATCATGACCGGCTATCCCGGCACGATCGCCAGCACCTGGCAGCAAGCAGGGCGAGCGGGTCGCCGCAACGACGTCTCGGCTGCGATCCTGATCGCCAGTGCGTCGCCGCTGGATCAATATCTGGTCAAGCATCCCGACTATTTCTTTGACCGTTCACCCGAGCACGTGTTGATCAACCCGAACAACCTCATCATCCTCGCCAATCATATCCGCTGCGCCGCCTTCGAACTGCCCTTTGCGGCTGGGGAGGCTTTTGGGCGCTTTCCTGCCGAACAGACGGCCGAAGTGCTGGCATTTCTTGCCGGCGAGGGAGTGTTGCGGCAAGTTCGCGACACCTGGCACTGGATGAGCGAGGCTTATCCGGCGGAGGCGGTGTCGTTGCGCACCGCAGACCCGGATAATTTCGTGATCATGGACGCCACGACGAACAATACGGTGATTGGCGCGGTGGATCGCTTTGCCGCGCCGATGCTGTTGCATGAAGGCGCGGTATATCTGCACGAGGCATCGGCCTATCTTGTGGAGCGCCTGGATTGGGAAGCGCGGCAGGCCTTTGTGCGGCCAACCGACGTGGCGTATTACACTCAGGCGAGCAGCGCCGTGCAGGTAAGGGTGTTGGACATGCTGGAGGAGGAAATCACGCCCCGCGGCACACGCGCGCACGGCGAGGTGGTGGTAACCTCGCGCGCCACCGGCTATCGCAAAGTGCGCTACTACACGCAAGAGGTCATCGGCTGGGGCGAGATCAATTTACCCGAGCAGGAGATGCACACCACCGCCTATTGGTGCGAGCTGCCTGAGGAGGCGGCAGACGAGCTAGTCACGCTGGATCATGGGCCAAACTGGGAGGAGCAGCGACGACGGGCCAGAGAACGAGACCAGTACACCTGCCGGGTGTGCGGCATCCGCGAGGAGGTGTTGGGGCGCGAGCATGACGTGCACCACATTCGCCCGTTTCGCGAGTTCGGCTATGTGCGGGGCGAGAACGATAACTACCTTATCGCCAATGAGCTATCGAATCTCATCACCCTCTGCCGCTCATGCCATAACAAGGTGAGTGGAGACCGTCTCTCCAAAGACAACTTTTCCAATGGCTGGCGGGGTCTGGCGTATCTGCTGCACCACGTGGCACCGCTATACCTGATGTGCGAACCGCAGGACCTGGGCGTGGTATCCGAGCTGCGGTCGCCATTGCGCGGCAAGCCCACGATTTACCTATATGACCAGATCCCGGCAGGCGTGGGCTTTAGCGAGGCGCTCTATCGCCTGCACGATGAGCTGCTGGCACGTGCCCATGACGTGCTCACTTCCTGCCCTTGCCGCGAGGGATGTCCATCGTGCGTTGGTCCTGCTGCAGCGGAGGGTGAGGGAGGCAAGGAGGCGGCACTGACCATGCTGCGGCGGTTGCTTGGCCAAGGAGAGCAGAACAGATGACAGAAGCGCACAAGACTATTCGACTGGATCAGTTCCTGAAGTTCCAAGGGTTAGTCGGCACTGGCGGCCAGGCGAAGGTGATCATCCAGGCGGGCGAGGTGATGGTGAACGGCGTGGTGGAGACGCGTCGCAGCCACAAGCTGGTGGCGGGCGACCGCGTCACGGTGGGCGGCAAGACGGTCATCGTGCAGCTATCAGGAGAATAGGGCGGCCTGTTTTGGTTGGATGGTCTGGTCATGCTATAATCCGCATGGGCGCTTCTGGCGCCTGCCGAACGGCAAACTCGGCTATATTGCTTGAGAGTGTGGGAGAGATCACGAATTTGAGAGCAACTCGTCACGCGGGCGTGTGCGGCCTCAGATGGTGGTGCGGGCCGATGGCGGCCACACTCCTGATCTGGGCGCTGTTTTTCGGCCACGCATCGCCCGCTGCCAGCGCACCGGGGCCGCACACCTGGCGGCTGGCGGTGCCTGCCGGCGCAGAGATAACCGCGGCGCTGTCGCGCTTTGCGCGGTCGTATCCCGACTGGCCATGCGAGATCGTCCCTGTATCGGATGACACGGCGGCGCTGGCGGCGCTGCAGGCGGGGAGCGCCGATCTGGCGCTCTACAGGGGCGTCTTTCCGCTGGCGGGCGTGGAGGCCTTCCCCTATCGGCAGGAGTCGCTGGCGGCGGTGGTGCCCTTCTCCGTACCACTGGAGGCGATCTCGCTGGCGGCGCTGCGGGCGTTGCTGCAAGGAGACGCGGCGACGCGCGCCGCGCTGGGGATCACGCAGGTCGTTACCTTCGACCCATTACCGCGGCGGTTGTTGGGACTGTCAGAGCCGGCGATACAAGAATGGCCGTTGATGGCGGCCTGGCTGACGGGAGCGCACTCCGGCGCGCAACTGGCGTTGTTGCCCTACGAAGCTGTACGGCCGTGGGTGCGAGCGCTGCGCGTGGAGGGATGCCATCCCACCGAAAGCGCCTATCCATTACGTTACGCGCATGCGGTACTGGCGACACCCGACGTCGGCAACTCAGAGGTCGCCGCGACGCTGGCCGCCTTCCTGCGTGCCGAGCAGCCGCTGCCGGTGGAGGAGATCACCATCGCCGCTGTAGGCGACATCATGCTGGCGCGCGACGTGGCGGATTCGGTGCGGCGCTTTGGCGCATCCTATCCCTTCGCAGATGCCGCGCCGATCCTGCAGGCAGCGGATATTGCCATAGGGAACCTAGAGTGCGTCATTTCGACGCGCGGCGAGCCGGCGGACAAATACTTTGTGTTCCGCGCCCCACCAGAGACGGCCCTGGCGTTGCGTCGCGCGGGGCTGAATCTGGTGACCCTGGCGAATAATCATATTCTGGACTATGGCCCGATCGCCTTTTACGACACGCTGCGCCTGCTGGAGATGATGGGAATTCGCGGCATTGGCGCGGGCCGGAACGAGCAGGAGGCGCTAGCACCCGTGGTAATGAGCGTCAAGGGAGTGCGCCTGGCGTTCCTCGCCTTTGCGCGCTATCCGCCTGAAAGCATTGGCACTTTTCAGGGGACCGAGTTTGTCGCCACGGCCGATCAGCCGGGAATCGCCTGGGCAGAGATCGAGACGATTTCCGCCGCGGTAGCCGCAGCCAGGCGCGAGGTAGACCAGGTGATCGTCGCGCTCCATGCGGGGTACGAATATCTGTACAATCCCAGTGAATTCCAGCGCGCGGCGGCGCGTGCCGCGATAGATGCGGGGGCATCGTTAGTGCTGGGGCATCATTCGCACACGTGGCAGCCGATCGAATTCTATGGCGAGGGCGTAATCCTCTATAGCACGGGGAATTTCGTCTTTGATCAAGAGTTGAGCACCGACACCGCCATCGCGATGCTGCGGCTGGACCGGCGCGGCGTGCGCCAGATCGAGCTGACACCGATGGTGATCGTGGGTTATGGCAGGCCGGCCCTGCCATCAGCCGACGACGCGCGGCGTATCTTGGACGACATCTATGGACTAAGCCAGCGCGCCGCATCCCGCTAGGAGGGCCGCGAGGGGCGACTCTATCCAAGAAGAGTTTGAGCAAGGGAGGTATGGCGTGTCCGAGTCGGAGTGGGATTGGGACACTGACGTTCTGAGCAACCTGAATCGCTTTTTGGGGATTGACCTACACTACATGTTGGGCATTCCGGAACATACCATGTCGGGCGAGCGGGTGATGTTCTTGCTGCGCGGCGGCGCCAAGACAGCACTGGAGATCGCTGAGGAGATTGCCAATCGTTCGCGTGTGGCGTTGGCGCCGGACCAGCCCACCGGCTACCCGCATGTCGCGTTGTTGGACGAGCTGCCCATGCAGGGGCCGCCTCCAGATAAGGTCATGTTGCGGACGACAGATCTCCTGGGAGAGCTGGCTTTCTGGCGCGGGCAGCGCATCTTTATCCAGAGCCACTCGCTCTGGCCAGATAAAGAGCCAGCGGTGCGCTGGCTGCTGGGCACGCTGTTCATGGCCGACCGGCGTGTGTTGGCCTATGCGGACCTACGCCAGCCGAAGGTCAAGTTGATCTTTCTCGACTCGTTCTTTGTCGGCAGCGACCCGGAGGAGAACCGCAGTCGCCGCATCTCGCGTCTTTTGGAGCGCCTGCAAGGCGCCTTGACGCTCAAGAATCGCTATGTGCGCAACGATGCCTACCAATGGGCCAAGATCGTCAATGTCTGCGATGGGCCGCAGTGGCTGGCGCTGCTGGATAACAAGGGCACTCTGACGGTAGAGCAGGTGCCATACGCCGATTGGTAGCCGCGCTGATGGGAACCTCGCAAGGTGCGCCAACGTCTTGAGAATGGTTACAGAGGCGTGGCCAGCGTTGCAGCATAAAGCCAGCGTTTGTCACGTCTCTACCACACACTTGAGGAAGGTATTGTCTTTTGTCAGGGTACTCCTACACCAACAAGCGCGCAGCCAAGCCGCGGCGCAGTGCCTCGTTCGATACCGCCTACTATCTCAGCAGCATCATGTGGGCCGCAGTGCTCACCGTCCTGATCCTGCTGCTGGGCACTGTCGCGCTGGTCGTCGGTTATATGTCCATTGCCCGCGACCTGCCCTCGCCGGATGATCTGTTGGCCCGCTCAGCGACATTCAAGAGCACCAAGATCTATGATCGCAACGGAGCGCTGCTCTACGAGGTGATAGACCCGACCGGTGGACGGCGCACGATGGTGTCCATCGAGGATATCCCGCAGACGCTTATCTGGGCCACAGTGGCCACAGAAGACCGCACGTTCTTCCGCAACCCCGGTTTTGACCCTTTTGCGATCGCCCGCGCTCTCTACTACAACATCACCGAGGGGGAGATCGTGTCCGGCGCCAGCGGCATCACGCAGCAGCTCGCCAAGAGCTTTTATCTCACACGCGAGCAGACGCTGGATCGCAAAATCAAAGAGGCGATCCTGGCTGCCGAGATCACGCGGCGTTATTCCAAAGATCAGATCCTGGAAATCTACCTGAACGAGATCTACTATGGCAATCTGGCATACGGGATCGGCGCGGCAGCGGAGACGTATTTCGGCAAGCAGGTGCAGGACCTAACGCTGGCGGAGGCGGCGCTCCTGGCGGGATTGCCACAGTCGGCTGTGCTGTGGGATCCGTATCTACATCCAGACGCAGCCCTTTCACGCCGCTCCGTCGTGTTGGATTTGATGGTGCGCGAGGGGTACATCACCGCCGAGACGGCGGACCGGGCACGCGCTGAGCCTCTGAATCTGCGGCCGCAGGTGTACGAGATCAAAGCGCCGCACTTTGTGATGTATGTGCGCCAGCTCCTGGAGCAGCAGTATGGCACGGGCCTGTATCGTAGCGGCCTGCAGGTATATACTACGCTCGATCTCTCCATGCAGATGGCAGCGGAAAAGGCCGCGCGCGAACATATCGCCACCCTCAAGGCACAAAAGGCGACGAATGCCGCGGTGCTGGCGATGGATCCCCAAAGCGGCGAGATACTGGCAATGCTGGGCAGTGTAGACTTTTTCGATGAGACGATCGCTGGCCAGGTCAACGTAACGCTGCAGCCGCGCCAGCCCGGCTCTACTATCAAGCCGGTGGTTTATGCCGCCGCATTTGAGCGAGGCTGGAACCCGGCGACGATGGTAATGGATGTACGCACCGAATACCCGAACGGGAACAACCCGCCGTATGTGCCGGTGAACTACGACCGAAAGGAACATGGGCCGGTCTCCGTGCGGCAGGCGCTGGCCTGTTCCTATAACATTCCGGCGGTGCAGACGCTCTATGAGCTGGGATTGCCGGCGGCACTGGAAATGGCGCAGCGTCTGGGCATCCGCTCCCTCAACCGCACCGACTATGGCCTCTCCCTGGTGCTTGGCGGGGGTGAGGTGACGCTGCTGGAGATGGTGGGCGCCTACGCGGCTTTTGCCAACCAAGGGCTGCTGGTCTCCCCGCAGCCGATCCTGCGCGTTATCGACTATAATGGCACGGTACTTTTCGACCTGAAGAGCCAGCCAAAGCGCGCTGAGCGTGTGTTGGACGCGCGTAGGGCTTACCTGATCACCGACATCTTGTCGGACAACGAGGCACGCACGCCTGCTTACGGCGCGCAGAACGCGCTGATGCTCTCCCGTCCGGCAGCAGCCAAGACCGGCACGACAGACGACTATCGCGATTCATGGGTGATTGGCTATACACCTGATCTGGTGGCCGGCGTATGGGTGGGAAACTCGGACGGCTCGCCCATGGCGAGCGTTACCGGCGTGCGCGGCGCGGGCCCCATATGGCACAACTTTATGGAGGCAGCACTAGCCGGACGGCCGACGCGCGATTTCGAGATGCCACCCGGCATCGTATCGGTGCCGGTCTGCCCCATTTCCGGTCATCCACGCACCGAAGATTGCCCGCCGGCGCGCACTGATCTCTTTCTGGAGGAGGCAGTGCCGAGCGAGAGCTGCCCGGTACACACCGTGGTGGGCGTCTGCAGGGTGAGCGGCGAGCTCGCCACAGAGTTCTGCCCGCCAGATCAGGTGGAGCACCGACACCTCACGGTGTTCCCTCTTGCCTATCGCCAGTGGGCGGAGGCGCAAGGCTTTGTCCAGCCGCCGGTGGATCGCTGCTCGGTGCATACAGAAGGGTTGCACTTGCAGATCATCTATCCGGCAGAAGGGCAGACAGTTGGAGGCATCGTTGCGGTGCAGGGCACAGCGGTGATCAGCAATTTCAGTCATTACGTGCTGGAATATGGGGTCTCACATGACCCGCACGGGTGGGGCCATATACCGTCCGCCTCCACTATGCAGGTGGAAGCCGCAATCCTCGGGCTCTGGGATACGCGTCATCTGACGAACGGGCCACACACCCTCCGCGTGCAGGTAGTCAATCGCAAAGGGCAGGTGGCAGAGGCCCGGGTGCGTGTTTATGTCTATAACGAGGCGCCGACGCCCACCACGACGCTGACCGGCTCGCCAACGCCTACGGCATCACCATCGCCCACTGCATCGCTCACGCCGTCGCCAACGCCAACGGATATCGCAACACCCACCGAAACGCCAACGCCTGCACCGGCCGTCGGTCCAACGCTGGTGATCCTGCCGGTAACGCCGACTGACACGGTGACACCAGAGCCGGCGCCCACCGAGACGGCGACGCCAACAGCGCCGGCCAGCACGCCAGCGTCCGGCCCTACGCTCATCACCCTGCCAGTCCTGACGGCGACGCCTCAGCCGTAGGATCTCCCACCGGGTGGGAAGCCGGGGCCCACATCAGGCTCATCACTCACGCCGCCCCTGCCGCGACCAACTACTGGACTGGTACTTGGCGAGCGCTTCCTGCGCTAATGGCGAATCTATCTGAGCGAGGGTCTCGGCGGCAGCAGTGCGCAGGCCCGGCTGCGCGCTGCGCAGGGCGCGGGTGAGCGCGGGCACGGCGATCTCGCCCGTCTGCGCCAGAGCCGCTTCCGCCGCCCAACGCACTTCCTGACCACCACTCGCCAAAAGCTGCAATAGGGGCAATACCGCCGGCTCGCCGATCTTGCCCAGCGCAGTAACCGCAGCCCAGCGGAGACGCCATTCGGTAACGCCTAGCGCCTCGATGAGCGCCGGAACCGCTGGCGCGCCAAGCTTAGCCAGCGCATCCACTGCCGCCCAACGCGGCCCGTCATGCCGATCGCCCATTGTTCGCACCAGCGGCTCAATGGCACGCGTGTCTCCGATCTCCCCTAACGCCTCGGCCGCTGCTTGGCGCACATGCCAATCGGTATTGGCGAGCGCCTCTAGCAACGCCGGCACGGCGCTGCGATCGGCGATCTCCTTGAGCGCGGCGATGATCATGGGGCGAGAGCGTTGCGCCTGCCGCGAGCGCAGCGCCTCCAGTAGAGGCGGCACGGCGGGGCGTCCAATCTTGCCCAGCGCCCGCACTGCCGCCTCACGGACCTCGCTATCGCGGTCGCGCAAGGCAGCAATCAGCGCCTGAGCCAGCGAGAGGAGGCCGCTACTTGGTCGCAGCTCCAGCTCGCCCAGCGCCCACGCCGCCGCACGGCGCACTGTCGCGCTGCGGTCGCGCAGCGCCGACATGAGCGGCGCTGCCCCTTCTGGCCGCCGAATCTGCCCCAAGGCCCGTGCAGCCGCCTCACGCACGTTCGCGTCTCGGTCTTGCAGCGCCATCGCCAGCGCCGACACCGTCTGGGGATGCGGTATCCATTGCAGCGCCTTGGCCGCCGCACGTCGCATGCGCCAGCGCCGATCCAACAGGACGCTGGAGAGCGGAGTGATGACTGGCGGACCAATACCTGAGATGACAGTGGTGGGCGCGCCGGGTGCGTCCCAGTTATAGTCCTGGAATTCGACCAGCAGCGGCTCAATCACGGCCGGACCAACGCCCTGCAAAAGCGCCACCGTCCGTTGGCGGACGACGCTGTCCGGATCGCGCAGGAGTTGCACCAGCACGGGAACGGCGCGCAGCACCGTCGGCTCGGTAAAGGCGGAGAGAGCGGCCAGGCGCACTTCTTTGGCATCATCGCGCAGGCCACGCAACAGGTAAGGCAGCATCTCCTCACCGCCGAGCCGCCCCAGCGCCAAGATGGCTTCCTGCCGCACGAGGGGATGCGCATCTTCCACTCCGGCAGCGAGAAAAGGGATCGCCGAGTGATCTTTCATCTGGTGGAGCGCCAGGCGTGCGGCACCGCGCACCTCCTCGTTCTGCTGCCGCAAGACGGCAAAGAGCGCATCCACGGCAAAGGCGCCAATGCGCGCCAGAACCGTCGCGGCGAGAACCCGCGTCTCTTCCGGGCCGCGATAGAGCTGCGTCATCAGCGCGCCCACGGCGGGCGCGCCGATCCGGACGAGGATGTCTATCGCCCTGTCGCGAATCTCTGCTTTGGGATCGTGCAGGCGAGCTACAAGAGCCAGCGCGGCCTCTCCCTCCATCCCTTCGAGAGCGCGGCTGGCTGTAACGGCGAGCAGCTCCCGCGCATCATCCAGCCCACGTGTGGCCAGCCACTCGGCGGCCACCAGGCCGCCGATGTCGCCGAGCAGGGCATTGAGCTGTGCCTGCTGCACCCCGCTGGCCACGGCCATCGTGTCGGCAATCCACTGCACCGCCGCGGGCCCGGCCACCTCTTGCAGCGCGCTGGCATCCTCCCAGTGTCCGGTCAATCCCTCGCGCGCCATGCGTCGCCATAGCGCGTCGCGCACCGCCTCGGTCGCCTGTGGCGCAGCGGGATGCAGCGCCGCACACGCCAGCGCCAACAGGATGGCACGATCCCCACCCACGCCGAGAATCCGACGCACCATCTGCGCGCATCTCTCGGGCGTGGCGAGTGCAGCCTGCAGCGCGGTGGGCCGCCACCAGGCGATCTGCGCCACGCGCTTGGCCAGCGGCAGGCTTTCCTCGTCCATCTCAACCAGCGCGGTCGCTGCCAGCGCATCCTGCACCCAGGGGGAGGAAAACGTACGCCAGTCGCCCGAGCCGTCCGGCGCCGCCAGGAGCAAGGCCTCCAAGCCCCCATTTGCGGCGAACACGCGCTCCGGCAGCATCTGCCGCGCCAGGGTGGCCAACTCCCACCGCTGTACGGAATCCGGCGATTGGAGGACGATCCAGTCGCGCAGCAAGAGTGCGCGGTTTGACGATGCCGGCGGCACGCCGCGTTGACTCTGCGCCACATAGAGCGCCAGAAAGAGACGTGTGCGCCAGGCATCTGGGTCGGCAGCGAGCAGGGCAGCATCCGCCAGCGATGGACACGACTCGGCCACCGCCGCCACCTGATGGCGCGGCACCGGCACGATCCGCGCCACAGTTAGTGGAGATGCAGAGAGGTGGGTCCACAGCTCAGCCTCTAGCAAGCCGGTCGCCACGATCACGCGCGCCCGAGGGTACTTTTCTATCAAGGCGAGCCAGGCGCGGCGCGCAGCCTCCCGCTCATCCGTCGGGATCTCGTCCGCGCCATCCAGAAAGAAGACCGCCTCGCCAGTGCGCAGGAAACGCTCCACCAACGTCGCGAGCCGCGATTCCGCGATAGCCACCTTGCCCCGCAGAAAGGCGACCGGGTCGCCGCCACGGTAGGTGCCAAGCGAGGCGAACACCGGCAACAGGCCGACGGGGTCGCTGGCCAGCGCCAGCGCGGCGGCCCGCAGCAGCGTGGTCTTGCCGGCGCCAGCCTCGCCCAGCAACACCAGTCGCGGACCGCGCGCCAGATAGCGTACCGCTGCGAATCGGTCGCTCCCCACCATGACCGCCGCCTGTCCCGGGCCCAAAAGCGGGCAAACCTGCGCCAGTGCCTGCGTCGGCGCAAGTTGCGCCTCCAGCATAGCGCGCAGGCGGCCGCGATAGAGTCGCTCCGCGCTGGCGCGCCAGAACGGCCTGGTAAACCGCAAGATTGGCTGTGTCAATGGTGTTGCGGGATTATCGGCCATATCCCTCATCTCGCCGGACTCGCACCCAACCGGCCATCGTTACGGACACGCCCAGGGATTGGGGCAGAAGCGTCCGTAATTGCCGGCCAAAAGCACCACATCGAGGATATTCAACGCGCCGTCAGCGTTCAGATCCAGATGCGGCGGCGGCGCAGGCGGCAACTGGTTGAATCGCGCGCCCAGCACCACCAAGTCAAAGAGGCCGATCTGGCAATCGCCGTCCACATCCCCGGCCAGAAGCGTTACCTCCGTTAGCTGGGTCGTCGCGCCCGCTCTGGCCACAACACCAGGGCACGTGGCGGACAGGTATCCGCCCAGCGACACAGTCACCCCGTAGCTGCCGGGCACGGGAGACAAGGCATAGACACCGCTGGCATCGGTGGTCGTGGAGAGCCCGCCGACACACACCAGAGCGCCGCTGTGGTCGCTGCGGCCCTGCAGCACTACCCGCCCGGATACGGTGGCCGTAGTCGTAGGGGGCGTAGAGGTCGGCGTTGGAGTGGCTGACACGACCGTTACGACGCTCGGTGTGAGGTTCGCCGCCAAGATCGCGCCGCTGTACGATACCTTGGTGGTGCGGGCAGGGTCTGCGGTGGCAAAAGCGATAGTACTGCCCGGATGCGGCGATAGCGCCCGGAAGCGAATGGTCAGCACACGCAAGTCGCCGGAGGGGGCAGGCTCGCTCAATATGCCGGCAGCATAGGCCAGCGCGCCCGTGGCATTATCCCACGCCGGGGGCAATATCTCGATGGGCAATGCTGTTGCGTCGGGGGTAGCGCTCAAGACCTGCAGCACTGCGGGGTCATAAGTGAGATAGACTTGCACGCCATCTACCGGCTGGCTGCCGGTACGCAACATCACTTCCACACCAAAGGTGTTCATAGGCGAGACGATGACAGTAGCCGGTGTCAGGACTACCGTGACGGCAGAGGCTGCGGCGCCCAACGCGGCGCAGATCAAGATGCAGAGAGACGCAGCCCCAGCCACAGACCAGGCGCGGGCAGCGTTCGTTCGCCTGTTCCGAAGATCTGTCATGGTGCAGAACCTCGCGAGCCGAAAGGGTGGTGCAGCGCTGGCGAGCGGGGCGCACCCGCCACAGGCTGCGTATGTTAACGCCCCCGCATTGTAGCTTGATCGTGAGCGTCTGGCAAACATGCCGGGTACACGCTTGCCACACTATACCCTCTGTCGTATAATGCCGCAGCGAAGTGATCCTTTCCCGCTGGCAGCAGGCCGCTGGCGCATCGCGAATAGATCAGGTGCTGAGAGGGATATGAGAGGTTACGCTGCAGTCCTGGAAGCCTTCCGCCGGCCACTGGCGTGGCGCGAGTTCGAGGTGCTCCCGCCCACGCCCGGCGGCGTGCTGGTGCGCATCGCCGTGGCAGGCATCTGTGGGTCGGACCTGCACATGTGGAAGGGAGAGGACCCGCGCACGCCGCTGCCGATTATCTTGGGGCATGAGGCAGTGGGGCGTGTGGTGGCGCTGGGTGGCGAAAAGCGGGACATCATGGGGCAGATACTGCGGGAAGGCGACCTGATCGCCTGGGATCGCGGCGTCACCTGCGGCGCGTGCTACTATTGCACCGTGCGCAAAAAGCCTTACCTCTGTCCACACCGCCGCGTGTATGGCATCAACCTGTCCTCTGCCGAACCGCCCCATCTGCTGGGCGGATATGCCGAGTATATCCACCTGCTGCCGGGAACTAATGTGCTTATCCTGCCGGAAGGGATAGATCCAGCGCAACTGGTCGCTGCCAGTTGCTCCGGTGCCACCGCCGCGCACGCCGTCGAGGCGTCCGGCATCCGTCTGGGGGATCAGGTGATCGTGCAGGGGCCCGGCCCGCTGGGCCTCTTTGCATTGGCGTTTGCCGTGGCACGCGGCGCGGCTACCGCCATCGTCGTCGGCACGCAGCGCAGCGCCTGGAAGCTGGAAGTGGCAAGGCGCTTCGGCGCGACGCACCTGATGATGGCCGATGTCGGGACAGCAGAGAGCCGCCGCGCCGAGATCCACGCCCTGACGTACGGGCGCGGCGCGACGCAGGTGATCGAGTGTTCCGGTGCGCCCGCTGCCATCGCCGAGGGGATCAAATGGGTGGCACCGGGCGGAGTGTACGCCTTGCCGGGCGCGGCTGTGCCGGTGGGCGATGTGCCGATCGCCATCTATGAAGACGTAGTGCGCAAGAACGTGCGGCTGCAAGGGACATGGGTCAGCGACACATCGCATTTCTTCCAGGCGGTGGAGCTGGTATTGAGCGGGCGCTTTCCCTTTGACGCCATGATCACGCACCGCTTCCCGCTCCATGAGGCAGACCGGGCATTGCAGGCGCTCGAAGAACGCAACGTGCTCAAAGCCGTGTTGGTGCCAGAATCGTAGGCTCATTCGAACATGGCGCGGTTTATGAATGATGCAAAGGAGGTTTTTAATGCAAGAGGATCGTTGTGATGTGTTGATCGTGGGGAGTGGTGGCGCGGCGCTTCGCGCAGCGATCGCCGCCAACGAGGCGCAGCCGGAGCTGCGCGTGCTGGTGGCGACCAAAGGGACGCTGGGGCGCAGCGGCGTTACCGCCACTGCCTGCTCCGATCGCATGGCCTTCCATGCCACGTTGGCCACGACCGAACCGGCAGAGCCAGAGGCGTGGCGCTATCACGCCGACGACATCTACCGCATCGGCGGGTATGTGTCTGATGGCGACCTGGCCGAAATCCTGGCGCGAAACGCCGCTGACCGCTTTGCCGACCTCGATCGCTGGGGCGTGCCCTTTGTGCGGCGCGCCGATGGCACGGTGGACCAGTTCGTTACCGACGGCTCCAAGTATGCCCGCGCTTGCTACACCGGCCCGTACACGGCGAATCATATCGAAGCAGCACTGGTAACACAGGTCCAGCAGCGCGACATCGCATTGCGCGAGCACACGTTGGTCGCCGAGCTGATCCCGGCGGCGCGAGGGAATCGGGTCGCCGGGGCGCTGGTGGTGGACGAGCAGTCCGGCGATGTCAGCGTGATTCATGCCAAGGCGGTGGTGCTGGCCACCGGCGGCGCGGGGCAAGCGTACGCGGTGAATGTCTTTCCACCGGAATGCACCGGCGATGGCTATGCCATGGCGTTCCGGCGCGGCGCGGAGCTGGTCAATATGGAGTTCATCCAGATCGGCCTCTCCTCCGTCGCCACCAAGCTGGCCTGCTCCGGCTCGATGATGCGCGCGTTGCCCCGCCTGGTGAATAGCGACGGGCGCGAGTTCCTACCGGATTACTTTCCCGCCGGGACGAGCTGGGGGCGGATCTACACCGTGCTCTTCGCCAAGGGCGCGAGCTGGCCCGTCTCGTACCAGGAGCCGTCGCACGTCATTGATATCGCTGTCTACTATGAGCTGGCAGCGGGACGGCGGGTCTATCTCGATTACAGCGCCAATCCCATGGGGCTCGAACCGAGTGAGCTGGAGGAAAGGGTGCTGCGCTGGTATAACGACGCCAAGAGCCTTGACTGGGTAGATCCCGCGATCGCGGGCAGCCCGCTGCGGCGGCTGGTCGCCATCAATCCGCAGGTGGTGCGCTGGCTGGCGGAGCGAGGGATTGACCTTGCCGCGGGCGACCGGGTGGAGATCGCACCGGCCATCCAGCATTTCCAGGGCGGCGTCAAGATACGCACGCGTGGCGACACGACCGTGGATGGCCTCTTTGCCGCTGGCGAGACAGCGGGCGGACAGCACGGCGCGAACCGCCCTGGCGGCAATGCGCTGCTGGATAGTCAGGTGTTTGGCAAGATCGCCGGCGAGAGCGCAGCGACCGACGCCGCGGCGACGAAACGGTGGCCCGATATCAGCCAGACAGGCCGACAGGAGGCCATCGCCTGGTTGCAGGCGTTCAAGGGTGGGCCGGAATCGCTGCCCGCCACCGAGGCGCGCCATACCATTCAGAAGATTATGTCTGATATCGCCAGCGTGGTGCGGGTGCGGGAGCGGTTGGACGAGGGCCTGGCCAAGCTGGATGCCCTTGCTGACCAGGGGATCAGGGTGGACGACAAGGGACTGGCCTACGCGGTGGAGACCGCTAACGCGCTCACCTGCGGTCGTCTGGTCGTCGCTGCGGCGCGAGAGCGCCCCGAAAGCCGCGGCCCGCACCTGATGTTCGCCCGCTTTGGCGACCTGGAGCCATTACCCGCCGACGAAGCGTGGCAACGCTACATTATGCTGCGGCGGTCAGGAGAGCGGATCGAGACGATAGTGCGGACACCCGTGCCGCTATCGGGAGCATAAACGAACATATGGTGCCAGCCCTTCGTGGCTGGCACCTTGGCGTACACAGGAGGAGCCGTCATGTTGCTGGCGACGCAGTATTACCGACCGCCGTTTCCACATCAGCGTTGGTGGAAAGAGGATCTGGACGGAATGAAGGCGGCAGGGCTGGATGGCTTGCAGCTCTGGGCCTGCTGGGGCTGGATTGAGCCGGAGCCGGGCAAGTACCTCTTTGATGATTATGACGCCCTCATCGAGGAGGCAGGCAAGCGCGGCCTCAAGGTCGTGCTCAGCACCGTGGGTGAGATCATGCCCTTCTGGACGCCACGCGTTTTCCCAGATGCGGCGCTGGTGGACCACACCGGGCAGCGCGTCGTTTCCACGCTGCGTCAGGAGTGTAATGTCGGACTGACGCCCGGTGGCTGCACTGACCATCTCGGGCTGCGCAAGGCTATGACCGATTTCATGCGGACGATTGCCAGCCGTTACGCCACAGCGGACAACCTGGTCGGCTGGGACTGCTGGAACGAGTTGCGCTGGATGGTCAGCGCCGATGCCTACGTATGCTTCTGCGAGCACACGCTGGCTGCCTATCGCGCCTTTCTCAAACAACGCTACGGCGACCTGGATGGCCTGAATCGCGCCTGGCAGCGCCGCTACATGTCGTGGAGCGATGTCTTCCCGCCCAAGACGCCCGGCGGGGAGGGTCACGCCATCCCGCTCTACACTGACACCTTTGCCTGGGCAGATTTCCTCTCATGGCGGGCGGCAGAGACCTGTCGCTGGCGCGCCGAGGCAATCCGCGAGAGCGACCCACGCCACCCCATCCTGGCACACTGCGGCGCGCCCACGGCGATGCCGCGCGGCCGCTCCTACGAGCTGCCCACCACGCGAGGCAACGATTGGTTCAACGCCGACAACCTCGACGGCTATGGCAGTTCCCACTTTCCCAACTGGGGGGGCGCCGAGTTCGCCGATGCCGACATTGGCATCCGCATCGAATGCGTCCGCTCGGCGGCAGGCGGCAAACCCCATTGGCTGTCCGAGCTACAAGGGGGCCAATCCAATATCGGCCTGACCTTTGGCAGCCCTGTATCGGGACAGCAGCAACAGCGCTGGGTCTGGAACGGCTATAGCCGCGGCGCCAAGGCGGTCATCTTCTGGTGCTGGCGGGACGAGGTCTTTGCCGCGGAATCGTCCGGCTTCGGCATCATCGGCGATGACGGGATGGCAGAGGATCGCCTGGCGCACATGCGCCGCACCGGCGAGATCCTCGCCCGCCACGGCGACCTGCTGGACGCCTACCAGCCGGATCGGACTACCGTTGGCCTCCTGTACACGCCAGAGACCCAGATCGTGGATTGGTCCATCTATGGTCATACGCTCAAAATGGGCAGCGCCTTCTTGCGCTACGCGCGGGCGCTGGAGGGTCTGGGCATTCCGTATGAGGTCGTCGAGTCGCACCATCTCGACTCGCTCGATCACCTGAAGCTGTTGCTCATGCCGGAGGCGGTGGTGATTAGTGCGGAGGAGCAGCAGCGCCTGCTGGGTTACGTGGCTAAAGGCGGGAAGGTGTTCTTTGAGGCGTGGACTCAGGCGTGGGACGAGCAGGGGTTCTTTCATTACACCGGCTGCGATCGCCCCTTTGTGCACGCCTTTGGGCTACGCGAGCGACATCGCAAACACGTCGGCGAAGCAGGAGGCTGGAGCGAAGCGTGGGGCATCGGTGTGCCCACCGGATGGGCACTGACGCCGTGGGAGGGCACAGCGGGCGTTGTGTTGGGCGTGGATCACGATGGCGAACCGCTGCTGGTCCAGGTCCCCTACGGCAAGGGTGTGGCCTATGCCCTGGGCACATGGGCTGCCTTCGGCGATGAGGTGAATCCCGGATTCGTGCCGTTCGTGGCAGCGCTTTGCCGCGATGCTGGCGCATGGCCAGATATCCAGGTGGAACAGAGCGGCGGCGAGGGCAACATCACATGGCGCACCGGCCTGGCAGGAGCGCGACGGTTATTCTTCCTGTTCAACCCGTCCCACACCACCGCACGTGTTCTGGTGCAGATGCCTGCCCACTATCAGGTAAGTGATCACTGGGATGACCTCTGGAGCGACAAGCGGATCGAGGTGCGCCACGGCGGGCATGGCGACGAGTTCGATCTGGAGCTGACGCCGGGCGGCCTGGCCATCTTGATCTCTCCCTAGATGCCCTGCGCCACAGCGACAGGAGGCGTACATGGCTCGGCGCACCGCGTTGGCGCTTGCCGTCATCTGTCTGGCGATCTTTCTCTACGAGGCCGTGCTGCGCCTTTCTCTGCTGCCTTATACTCCTCTGCCGGCTTTCTTTGGCAACATCCACGCGCTGACGCTCTTTCTGCTGCTCTTCTCCCTGCTTCATGCCGCGTATGCGCTGGGCACGCGACACGCTCTCCTCTTTTTCGCCCTGACGGCAATCATCTCATGGGGATATGAGCAAGTGGGCGTGGCGACCGGGTGGGTCTATGGCGCTTACCACTACACTGACGTGCTTGGCCCCAAGGTGGGCTATGTGCCGGCGCTCATCCCGCTCGCCTGGTTCATGATGATCTACCCCAGCTATGTGATCGCCAATCTGATCTCGCGAGGGCGACCTTACGGCAGCGGCGGGACCCTGGGCGGCGTGATATGGCTGGCGCTGCTGAGCGGCGCTGTGATGACGGCGTGGGATCTGGTCATTGACCCGATCCTGTCGGCGTCAAATGTCCAGGCATGGATATGGGAGGAAGGCGGACCCTACTTTGGCATTCCGGCGTGCAACTTTGCCGGATGGATGCTGACGACCGTGACGGTGTACCTGGCCTATAGCCTCTACGAGTGGCGCATGCCGCCACCGATCAGCGCCACGAGCCATGCCGCTGCCGGGTTGCCCCTTGTGGCATACGGGGCCATGCTCTGTTCCGACTTGCTGGTTGGTGGGCCGCCTGCGCTGGTGATCATTGCGCCCTTCGTTATGGGTGTGCCGGTGCTGGTCGCTGCCGAAAGATGGTGGCGCTGCCGCGCCGCCGCACCATAGCCAATTGCCCCCACCTGTCCGGGTGGGGGCAATTGGTTTTCGGGATCCTATCTCTTCAGCACCAACCCCGGTCCCAGCCCGCTCGCATCGCGACTGAGATGGATCACCTCTGGCGCTGTGCTTCCCCAACGCTCGACGATCACCTGTACATCGTCCACGTACATGGCTGTGGTCTTGCCGTCGCCATCGTTGAATACCTGGAAGCGGAGCGTGATCGTCTTGCCCGCCCAGTGTAACAGGCCGAACTCGGAGAGCTTCCACCACCGCTCGTTGCTCAGATATTGCCAGCCCGGATAGATTGTGCCATCCTGTATGACCATGAACGCCTGATGGTCGCCATCCACATCATTGGTGATCGGGAAGTAGTAGAAGCGGCAAATCGCCGAGCGCAGGTCCGACGGCAGCGTGATCGTCTGCTGGAACGCCGAGGTGCTATACTGGTCCGGCCCATAAACGATACCCGCTCGCATGGACCACACCCCTTCATGCTGGCGCTCGCTGGCGTACGCCGCTGGGTAGGTGCTATCTGGCGGGATCACCCATGCGGGGCTGTGTTGCTCAAACCCTGGGTCCACCACAAGCTGCTCAATCGGAGGACGGGTGGGCGTCGGTGTGCCAGTGCTGGTGATCGTCGGCGTCGGCGTGATGCTCGGCGTGTGCGTGACCGTCGGCGTGTGGCTTGGCGTAAGAGTGTTCGTCGGCGTCGCCGTAGCCGTAGCAGTGCGCGTAACCGTCGGCGTGTGAGTGATCGTCGGGGTGCCGGTCGGCGTCTCGGTGTCAGTGGCCGTCGCAGTGGCCGTCGCCGTAGATGTCGCCGTATGGGTCGGTGTACTGGTAGGCGTCGCCGTGCGCGTTGGCGTACGTGTGGCTGTCGCGGTCGCGGTGGGCGTGGGAGTCGGCGGTAGCGGGTAGAGATTGGTGACCAGCGGCAAGTGGGTCTTGCCAGACCAGGGACGCGGAGTGGGGGTGGCGGTCCGGGTTCGGCTGGGCGTCGCCGTCACCGTCGGGCTGGCGCTGGCCGTTGGCATAGCCGTGCGGGTTGGCGTCCAAGTCGCCGTGGGCGTCGCTGTCGCCGGAGATGTCGCTGTCACTGTGGACGTCACCGTGATTGTCGGCGTATGGGAGGGCGTGCGCGTGGGGCCGGTGGCGCTGATCACTATAGTGGCCGGGTGTGTGGCCAAAAGCACGCTGGTGTAACGAAACAGCACATCGCTTTCCCGCGGGGCAGCGCTGCTAAAGAAGATGACCGTCCCGGCGGTGGGAGCGAGGGCTCGAACCCACACCGTCGCCAGCACAAAGGTCCCCATCGGGTAGGGTGCGGCAGACACATTCGCCTGATAGTTGATCTTGCCGGCAACGTTATCCACACTGTTCTCGACGACGTTGCCGAGGTCGCTGCCCGGCACGATCGCACTGGCGGGAGAGCCATCGCTGTTGACGATCTGCAGCAACGCGGGATCAAAGTCAAGCCGCGCCTTGGCGGCATCCACAGGTTGCGATCCTGCGTCAATGCGAATCTGCAAGGGAAAGATCTCGTCAACGATCACATTGTCCGTCGCGGGGTCCAGTCGCATCTGCACGCTTTTGACAAGGGTGGCTGTCGGCGTGGGCGAGACGGTCGGCGTCGGCGAAACCGTTGGCGTCGGCGTCAGCGTAGGTGTGCGCGTCACGGTGGCCGTGTTGGTCACTGTCGCTGTGCGTGTCGCCGTCCCGGTCAGCGTGGGGGTCGGCGTCGCACCCACCGTATTAGTCCCCGTTGGCGTTCGTGTCGGCGTCAGCGTCGTGGTCGGAGTGGTAGTCCATGTCGGTCCCGCTGCCACGACGTCTATCGCGCCGCCCGATTGTACCAACACGCTGATCTCCTGTGTGGCAGAGTTCACCAGCCTAACTTTGCTCAGGAGCAGGGATGTGGCACCCACCTGAACGCCCCGGAACTTGACGCGCATGAGAACGCCGCTGCCAGACACGCCCGGACGGCCCATCAAACCCGTAGAATAGCGCACCTCGCCCGCCTCATTGTCGGCAATATTCTCCACCAGAGGCGCTTCAAAGATGGGGCGGCCACCAAAGATCTGTCCCCCCTCGATTTGAATGCCATCCACCAATGGCATCGCGTCGAAATCCTCTGGCACGATCACGTATTCGGGCCAGAACTGCAATGCGATCTGAAGGCCGAACAGATCCACCACATCCTCAATCACGACCTCTACAAAGACATCCTGCCCCACCATGACGCTCTGGACAGCCGGCTGGATGCTGACTTTGGCGATCTGCGCCAGCGACGCGTCGCGCGATGGTGCGGCGGCAGCTTGGCTCAACAAAGGCTGTAGCAGCAGCAGAGCGAGCAGGATGACGGTCAGAGGAGAGCATGCCCTAGCTTTTATCATGCACGATTTCTCCGGACAAAAGGTATGGCAAAGGGGGATGAATGCCGAGGGCTATTGGGGACGCGCCCCCAATAGCCCTCTTGGCCGAGATACTATGGGCTGTGGTTCCCTTGTCCGCTGCAACGACTAGCGTTACGGGATACAGAGAGTGCGGCCAGCAAAGATCAAGTTCGGGTTGGGGATGTTGTTGGCGATAGCAATTGCCCAGTAGGTTGTGCCGAACTTGGCCGCGATGCCCAACAGGGTATCGCCCGGCAGCACCGTATAGTACGCGCGGCATCCTGGCTGCGGCGTGACGGTCGGTCCACTCACACCAGGGATGCAGATTTTCTGCCCGACCCAGATGTAGTTGGGGTTCGGGATATAATTGGCCGCCAGGATGGCCGAGAGCGTCACCCCGTAGCGGCGAGCGATGCTGGAAAGTGTGTCGCCGCTGACCACGGTGTAGATGACGCCACTGCACGTGCCCGGCACTGGCGTGACAGGCACCGGCGTCACAGGGGTCACGCAGGGCACTTTCAACGTCATGCCCGCGCGGATATAGTTCGGGTTCGCCAGGCCGTTCAGCGTGACAAGATGGCTCACCGTCGTGTTATAGCGGAGGGCGATACGATAGAGCGTGTCGCCCCACTGCACGACATAGGTGCAGACCGTGCCGGGGATCGAGGTAGCTGTAGCCGTTGCTGTGGCGGCAGGGGAGGTCGCCGTTGCGGTGGCCGCAGGGCTGGTTGGTGTTGCTGTCGCCGGGGGAGCGCCAGTCACCGTGACAGCACCGTTAACGGAGCTGGCCGAGATCTGACCACCGGCGCGCGAGGCCAGCAGGACGGTCGAGAACGCCACCGCGCTCAGTCCGGGCGCTACGCCACGGAAGGTAATAGTGAACAGATTGCCGGCACCGGTAATGCCAGCCGGTTCACCGAGGAGCGAGATCGCATAGTCGATCGTGCCAGTGCCGTTGTTGACCGCATTCAGCGCATTGAAAGCGTTCTTGCCGGCAAAGATATCGCCAGCGGCGACCTGAACGCCATTGCCCGAGTTGCCGTCAGCATCTACCACCTGGACGATGCTGGGGCTGAAAGTCATGTGGACTTCAGCACCATACAGATCGGTAACCCCCTCGATTCTGACACTGACTGTGGTGGTGCCTCCCACCGCGATGCTATCCGAGCCCGGCTGAACCATGACTGTGGTTCCATTCGCCATGCTGGCTGCTGGAAGCATGCCCAGCAAGAGCACCATCACGATGCCGACGCTAATCGCTTTTGCCCAACTCATACGCCTCACCTTCATCCTTCTCCCTCCTTCTGGGTAGAACAGATAACCTTCACATACCCACGTGAGCAGCCGCAGGATCTGGGGGGATAAAGCTAGTCCACACGCGCACGTGGTCTCCTTGGCTCTGTGGGTATGCACTCGCCAGACATCATATGGTAAGGTACTGGATTGACGACTTGTGCTCGTCAGGCAGGGCCCAGGCTTTTGCCCGAGCCCTGCCCGACACCTGCTATCCATCGTGTGCCCGTCGAGCTACACGTTACCTGTTCGTAGCGGAGGAGCTATCCTCACGATGCTCGCAGTCGGCTGTCTACTGGTTTGCGCCTTTCAGCAGCATCGGAGGCGTCAGTTCCTTGTCGAACTTGGCCGGTATGTTGACGAGCAGCCGCACTCCGGTGATCTCCTGCACGCTTTCCGTTGCTTTGCTGTAGAGGCTGAGATACGGCATGCTCACCATCGCCTTCTTCTCGGCGCGAGCACGGAAGCGGATGCGCGCCACCACGCCTTCGCCACTCACTGGCTCAGCGGGCCGCAGCAGCGTCAGTGCGTACCGGACGATGCCCTTGGTGTTATCCGCGCTGTTCTCGATGACAAAGGCGCTGTCCGCCGCAAAGAGGTCGCCACCCTCGATTTGCACCCCGGCCTGTCCTAGATCGGCGTCGCGCACGACCAGGACGCTGGGATCGAAGGAGAGCTCGAACTCGGCACCGTACAGTTGCGTCGCCTTGCTGACACGCACCTCCACCACGAGATCACCGCTATCCTCGACGACGGCCAGTCGGGCCTGCGCCGCTTCCAGCGCCGTCTTGGATGCCTTGGTGAGCGAGAGGATAGACCAGCTGGTGGGTGCAGTGCGGTTGTAGTTCGTGCCAACCAGCACCAAATCCCACAGGTTCACCGCGTTGTCATTGTTGATGTCAGCGCGAGCGTCCCAATCCGGGTCGGCGGGCGTGCTGTTGTAGGCCAGGCCCAGGATCACCAGGTCAAAGATATCAACGACGTTGTCGTCGTTCGCATCACCACCGCGCAGCACCACCTCCGGCAGCGTCGTGGTTCCACCAGCGTTCACGACCACATCGCTCTTCTGCGAGAAGAGGTAGCGGCTGATCTTGGCCACGACCGTGTAGGTGCCAGCGGGCACGTTATAGATCGTAAAGCAACCACTGGCATCGGTTACCGCGTTGGCGCCGGGCACACTCGGCACCGAGACCGTTGTACCTGCATGGTTCATGCGCCCCTCGAGGCGAACGACACCCGAGATGTGGCCCTTGCCTGCCTGCGGCGTCGGGGTCGCGCCAGTTACCGGCGTGCCCGTCACCGTTGGCGTCGCGCTCACCGGCACCGTCGGCTGCGTGGCCGTGCGGGTCGGCGTTGGCGTGTGGGTTGCGGTAGGCCCGGTCGTCGGCGTGCGGGTCGGCGTCGCCGTGGCCGGAGCGTGCGGGATGATGTCGCCCGGATCAGTGACCTCGATGCCGGGCTCGCATACCACGGTATCGTAGCAGCAGCCGGTGAGTGTTACATCACGCCCGACATACTGCCCCAGCAGACCCGTGGAGTCAAAGATGTAGAGCGTCGCGCCTTCGGCAGTGATGATATAGTGCGTGGCATGGCAGGCGCCGCTGTACGCGTGCACCACACCGCGCACCGTCACACCTAGGCACTCGACGACTTCATCATTGACATAGATGTCATATGGGTCGGTCGGGTCATACCAGAACTGGACGCGCATGGGATCTTCCATCGCCGGCAGCGTCGTGGTGATGCTGCACGACTCGTATTCCCAGTCCGCCATCTCGATCTCATCGGTCGTCCAGTCCAGCGTCAGGTGGTACAGCTCACCAGGCGGCAACTGCACTTCCGTGTACTGATCGGGCAGCGTGTTGAACTGCTCGACGCTCCACACTGGCGACGACAGCGTCCCGGTCATATACAGCAGCTCTTTTAGCTCGCCAAAGAACTGCGGCTCGCGAGACTCGTCCGTGATGCGGATCACCAGCGGCGGCCGGTTAAAGACCAGGTCGCCCACGCAATCCTCCGTCTGCTCCGCCTGGATATCGCGCACGATCGTGTGCTCATAGTTGAACGGCGGCATGACAGAGATGATGCTCGTATCACCGCAGATCGGATCGTCGCCGCGGAAGTAGCCTTCCAGCTTCTGCGAATCCTGCGTGTTGACAAAGTTCACCTTGGGGACCGGCGTGCGGATGGTGATGTACTTGAACTCCCAGTCTTCATCACCGGGGTTCACCACATCAGCCGGCAGCACGCGGATCGCCACGACATTGTACTCGTGTCCATCCACGAAGAAGCGCTTCAGGTACCAAGGATCGCCCTGCGCCATGTCATGCTGCGCCGCGCCATTATCAATGGCCGAATGCGTCGCCCCGAGGGCGCGGCCGATCACCAGGTTCACGGTCTCCCGCGCGGGCGCCGTGGTATTGATGGCCTGCACCCAGGCGAACCAGGCGCCGTCCGTCTGGCCAAGGTTCGACTGCCCGGCCGCGATGCGGCGGACGCGAGTGCGAGTGACGATCGCCATGTCGCGCACGCCATAGAGGCCAGCGAGGCCGATCTTGTCGGGATGGAGCGAGTAGACCCCGCCCGCATAGCTGTGGAGGCCTCCGCCCGTGTACCAGAACTGGAGCTCCGCACCGTTCGGCGTCACGTTCTCCAGGGTCACCATGTGATCCAGGAACATAGCGCTCTCGCCACGGCGCAGCGTGATGTTCTCGACGGCAAAGATCACCAGCTCTTCGCCATTGAGCGCACCACCAGCCGCCACGCCTTCCGCGGACATGAGCTGGTCAATGGAGCCGTTACCGTCAAAGTCAGCGCCCACGCCGGTCATCGCCGCCAGGCTCTGCTCACTGTGGATGGTAACGATATCCTCTTGTCCATCAAAGTCCGAATCGAAGGTCGTCAGGCCATAGCCGCAGCTCGGGATCAGCGAGTTCGGCAGCTCGGCGTCGATCGGCGCAGGGAGTTGCTCCGCTCGCGTGCCGATCGGGAAGATAAAGTGGCTCGTGCCAGGCTGGCCATGCGTGGGATTCCCCACGACGCCGTTGGTATCCACGAACATGTAGGTGAACTCTTGCATCAACGCCGGGAACGTGTACTGAACCAGAGGGTTGGTGCGCAAGATCTTGTCTACATACTCGGGCTCATACCACATCCGGAAGAAGACCTTCTCACGGGCATCCCCTTCCTCCACCGAGATCGAGTGGTAGAGGTTGCTCAGCAGCTCTTGGCCGTGATGCTCCTCATCCATATAGATCGGGTTGAAGGTCAGGATATCCTTCACCGGCGCCTGCGCGTTCTTCGGGTTGAAGGGCGCATATGGGTCGGTGTACGGCGGAACCTCAACCGGCGCAGAGATCACCGGATCAGTGGCGCTCCGGTCGCCGGCGGTTTCGTTGCCGCGGCCATAGATGCGGACGCCCTGATCATCCTTGTACTTTTTGCCGCCGGTGTGCGGGTCATACCAGAACTTGACGCGATCACCTGTCCAGATGATGGGAGAGGACTGATCCTGGATCCAGAGCCGGTAGTCCGCCTGCGGCGCCCAGAAGGCGCTGGTCAGCAAGTAGAGGTCAGGCGTTCTGGCGCCGGTCCTCGTCTCGCTGATATCCGGAAAGACGAGCTCGGTGTACTGGTTCGGCAGCACCTCGAAGCGCTCTGCATACCAGTACTCGGCCTCTGGGTACACTCCCAGATCCTCAGCGTATAGCTCGAGGAGCTGGCCCCTGAACTGCGGGTTCGGCAGCTCGCGCACATAGAAGTGACGCATCTCGCGGATATCGGTGTAGACCGTCCGCCGAGCGCTGGTCTCAACCACATACGGGTAGGGACCATGCTTCTGCAGGACAGGCGGGACCGGGCCGATCAACGGGCCGATAAAGTCCACCCAGCTATAGCTCGTGGCGAACGCACTGATCTCCTGCACGTCGGCAAAGATATAGTGCTCATAGTTATAAGGCGGCAGCATCGAGAGATAGTCCAACGGCAGATAGTGCTGCAGCGTAACTGAATGCTGCTCGATGCGGGTCGGCACCTTGGGGATCGGCGTGCGCAGCGTGATGAACTCGAACTCGGTGGGATCCGCCGGGCCGAGCAGGTCAATGCGACGATCATCGTTGCAGTCCAGATCGCAGCTCGCCGGGCCATTGCCATTCGCGCAACGATAGGCGTATTCGATGTTGGCGCCGTTGCGGGTGTAGAGGGCTGTAACATTGTACTCGTGCCCATCCACATAGAACCGCTTCAGGAACCAGGGATCGCCCGGACGCACATCCTTGCTATAGGGCCGATCTTCCATGCCAGAGAAGGTGTTGCCGAGCGCGCGGCCCAACATCAGGCGGGCGCTTTCCTCGACCGTATCCACGCTCGCCAGGTAGACGAACCAGGGACCGGTGGGGAAGTTGCACATGTTGGTGCCGGTGCCGCCGTTGCGCACTGAGGTGATCACCTGGGCAGGACCATCAGTGCCCGCCAGCGCCATGTCACGGGTATAGAGTGTGACAGAGCGGTTGAAACGACGCGGCACGATGTCACCCAGATAGTAGATGTCCAGCAGCACGCTGTCATCAAAGACATCGCGCAACTGCACCATATGATCGAGGAACTGAATATAGCCACCCCGGGCCACCGGAATGGAATTGAGGCGCAGCACGGCCAGCTCGTTGCCGTTGAGCGGCGTCGTGTCCCGATCCAGAGGATCCAGCACACCATCGCCGTCGAAATCGGCCGCGATCTCCGTTTCCGCAAAGAGGGTCAGCTCGCTCTCGACATACACGATATCGGGGATACCGTCAAAGTTGGCGTCGAGGCTGGTCAGACCGTATCCGTAGCGGGCATTGTCGGAGGAGGTGTCGACAAAGCCAGAGCCATTGAACAGGTCGGACGCGCGCATGCCCACGGGAAACACAAAGCTGGTGTCGCCAACGCGACCCCACGC
The DNA here is from genome assembly GCA_019873665.1 of Chloroflexota bacterium. Classification (GTDB taxonomy): domain Bacteria; phylum Chloroflexota; class Anaerolineae; order JAAYEA01; family JAAYEA01; genus JAIOAV01. The sequence goes on along the minus strand of JAIOAV010000001.1, from coordinate 661 downwards.
TGGTTCCGGCTTGTCCGTATCGAGCTTGGGCTCCATCAGCATGTAGGTGTACTCTTGCATGATGGCCGGATACTGCTCGTCGGGGGCGTCTTGGATGCTGTTGGCGTTGAGGTCCTTGTCCCAATGGTTGGGCTCATACCACTCGCGAAGCCAAACCTTTTCCGAAGCGTTCAGGGTGCCAGCAAAGATCTTGTCGTACAGCCCCTTGGCCTGGTTCTCGTCAAAGGTCTGGTTCTCGTACATCCAAACAGGGTTCCACGTTACCGAGTCCATCTCGGGCGCCTGCTCGTGCTGTGGCAAGAAGGGCGCTCGCGGATCGGTGTACGGTGGATCCTCAACCACCAGCCCCGTCAGCTGATCGGTTGCACCCGCCAGGCCAGCCGTCTTTTCCGGCAAGCCCTCACCTTCCTCTTCCAACCCATAGATGCGCAGGGTATTGAAGGCGAGGCCTTGCTGGGCGGATGCGGGCAGCGCAGGCGCAAACAACCCAAAGATCATCGCGACGAGGCATGCTACCGCCAGCGCTCGAGGGAACGTTGCTTTTCTGTGAAGTTTTCGAGACATATTCTTCCTCCGTTCTCTTCTGTCCATCTGTCATCTCCAGATGCCAGATACGAGCTGAGGTAGCAATTCAATGCTACCATGAAAACGCATCTTTGTC